>DATCJQ010000114.1:0-18769 GCA_036562745.1 Flavihumibacter sp. | reverse complement strand
GCTTAACAGCGGTGGGAGCCGGTTGATTAAGGTAACAACCTATCTCAGCGGGCGGCTGCGCGTGAAAGCGGTGCGCGATGTAACGCACTACAGCAAGGAATTCCTCGAAAGTATCTTTAGTCGCCATCACTTTGCGGCGGTGCTGTCTATTTTTATCGCCTTTGTGTTTCTGATGGTGGTGGGTTTCCTGCTCGATTATGAAATCTTCCAACTGCCTGCCGCGGCGAGCATCACGGTGTTTTTTGCGATCCTGGTGGCAGTGGCCGGCGCATTTTCCTATTTCCTTCAAAGCTGGAGCGTGCCCTTTGTGGTGGTACTGGTGGTGGTGCTGAATATGTTGTACCGCTATGGCGTGATCGATCCCACTAATAAAGCATATGGATTGAACTATCAGAGAGATATACCCAAGGCAGTTTATACGGAACAAAGTCTGGCAGCGCTGGCAGCACCGGATCGCATCGAAAAGGATAAGGCTGCTATGCTGGAAGTGCTGGAAAATTGGAAAAAACGTCAGCAGGAGGAGAAGCCGACGCTCTATATCATCAACGTAAGTGGAGGCGGTACACGCAGTGCCACTTTTACTATGGGAGTGATGCAGAAACTCGACAGCCTCATGGGGGGACAGCTGATGCGGAAAACATTTATGATCACCGGTGCTTCGGGCGGGATGCTCGGTGCAGCTTATTTCCGGGCCCTGTCGCGTGAGCGGGATCTGGGCAGGGTGAAGAATCTGCAGGATCCGATCTATGTGGATGATATCTCAAAGGATTTGCTGAACCCCACTTTTTCTTCTTTCGTGGCGCGGGATCTGGCGGCGCCGGCGCAAAAGTTCAAAGTGGGCAATTATGAATACGTGAAGGACCGGGCCTATTCTTTTGAACAACAGCTGAACAAGAATACGAGGTATTTGCTGGATAAGGAACTCAGTGCCCTGGCGGAGGAGGAGAAACAGGCGCTGATTCCCACCATGATCTTCAGTTCGGTGATTACCCGCGACGGCCGCAAGATGCTGATCAGCACCCATCCGCTCAGTTTCCTGATGAAGCCGGCGGGCGATACGGCGCTGCAGTTCCGTGGCGATCCCGATGCCGTGGATTTTGCAGCCCTGCTCGAGAAGCAGGATCCCATGAATCTTCGGTTACTCACGGCCCTGCGGATGAATGCCACCTTCCCCTATGTGTTGCCCAATGTTTGGTTGCCTACCGAACCGGTGATAGACGTGATGGATGCGGGCCTGCGCGATAATTACGGTATCGAGACGACCGTGCGATTTGTTCATGTCTTCCGCGACTGGATCCGTGAGAATACCTCGGGCGTAACGCTTATACAGATTAAGGATCGTCGCGGTGGGGGTTGGGAGCAGCCCTTTGAGTCGCAGGCGATTTCGGAAATCATTACCAAACCATTGCTGCTGTTGCAGCTGAACTGGTACAAGATGCAGCAGTATAACCAACAGGATCAGCTGGGCATGATCAGCGATCTGCTACCCGGACAGTTCCGCCGGATCAGCTTCCACTATATTCCCGAGAAGGAGGAGAACAAGGCAGCACTGAATTTCCATCTCACCCAGCGTGAAAAAACCGATATTTTACACGCGTTAAATAACGCTGCCAACAGCGAAAGTTTCCGTGTTTTCACCACCCGTCGGGTACCCGTCGGGTACCCGACGGGTAAAATAAAACAGGGAGAATAAAATCAGACTGTGCGGCTGATCAGATTCTCCCTGTGTAGATGTCCGTAAAAACGGTCGAAATGGATGCTAACGAATTTTATCGATCGATGGAGCCGAGCACTTTGCCCATGAATCCATTGAGTGCGGTTTTTTCATCGGCGCCTTCGGCAATCATCTGCTTCACTTCGAGCGCACCGCAACAATTGGATATCAGTTCGCCAATCAAATCGAGTTCCTCGTCTTTAACCGAGGGTGATTCGCATACGGACTCCAGCACTGCAATGGCTGATTCAATTTGCTCAGCACTGCAGGTACGTTGAATCTGTCTAATTATTGGCAACTTCATTGATCAGTGATTTAAGCTGTTCTTCTTTGTTTGTCTGGATCTGGTTAACCAGGGTTCCATTGTTGAAGGCTGCGAAAGTGGGCAGGTTGTTCACCGCTGCCAGTTTGCGGCTGGCGGGGAATTTCTCTGCATCCGCAATCACGAATACAGCGCCTTCGTTTTCGGTGGACAGACGTTTGAATTTGGGTTTCATCAAACGGCAGTTGCCACACCATCCGGCAGAATACTGTACAATCACCCTGGGGTGCTGTGCCAGAATCTCCTGCAGGTTATCCTGTTCTAATTCTATCAACATAATTTTACTGCTTAGTTGTTTGAGAAATATTCAGCAACACCTTCTTTGGTTGCTTTCATGGCAGCTTCACCTTCTTCCCAGTTCGCGGGACAAACTTCGCCGAATTTCTCAACGTGCAGCTGAGCGTCCAGCAGACGCAGGTACTCGTCGATATTACGTCCCAGAGGCAGGTCATTGATGGATTCATGACGAACAATACCTTCTTTATCGATCAGGAAAGTACCACGGAAAGCGACCGGAGCACCGTTGAAAGCCCATTGTCTGGTTTCTGCATTGAACTCGTACTCACCAGCCAGAACACCATAGTTCATGGAGATGGTTTTCGCAGCGTCTGCTACCAGCGGATAGGTAACACCATTGATACCACCGTTTTCTTTCGGAGTGTTCAACCATGCCAGGTGAGTTTCTTCCGTATCCGTTGAGCAACCGATAACTACTGCACCTCTTTTTTCGAATTCAGCCAGTTTCTCCTGGAAAGCGTGAATTTCGGTGGGACAAACAAATGTGAAGTCTTTGGGGTAGAAGAACAGGATCACGTGGTTTTTACCGATGTACTGTTCCAGAGAAAAGTCGTCTACAATTTCTTCTCCGTTAATTACTGCTCCTGCTTTGAAGAGCGGTGCTTTTTTACCTACTAATGCCATGCTAAAAAGATTTAATGTGTGATGTTGTGATTATGTCCTTGCAAGCAATCCTTAATCGGCCGCAAAGTTACGCAGAGATGAAGTTCCTTTCATCGAACATCACGTTAATCTTAATTGAATTTATTGATGGATTATAGATAAAATCTATCAAAACTTACATTTAGATTGTTGATTACAATTGCTTTCCCCAGGCCAGCACCTGCACACCACGGGAAAAATGCATCAGGGTGGGGGCCTGATTTTGCAGCACCAGATTGCCGATCTGATAATTTACATGGTATTTAAGCAATTTTACCGGCAGGATGGGCCATTCCACATGGTGCACATCGTAGCGGTAAACCTGTCCCGCTTCTGTCAGGAAGAGGCAGTAGCGGTCTGTCAGCCAGTGGTCGAGTGGCGATTTCACAAAGCTATCGCCGGTTACGACATACTCGAGATCAAGCTGTTTGTTATTCCCGGGCTGACTGGATTGATAGCAGTTATGATCGCGAACGATATGGGATTTCTCATAAGGCATACCTGAAATAGTGCGTGAAATCCAGGTCGAAATCTGTTTCTCTGCTTCGATGCTGAGGAAGTACACGCCCCTCCGTCCGCCCATTTGTATATAGGTACGCAGATTAATTTCATGAAAATCTGAGACAGGGGAAAAAGCAGGCAGAAAACGCGGTCGCACATTTTTCATGGAGAAAGGAACCAGGGAGATATAATATTCACCATCATAACAGTCAAGTGTAAGCGAATCCGGAACCAGTTCGCGCAGCATCCGATAGGGGATTTTCCAGTGAAGAAAAAGCACATCCTGCCATTCCTGGTAAAAAGCCCAGTGACGGTTGGGGAGGGGAAAATCCCGGTGACCGGTTTGATCCAGAAGTTCCTGTATGGTGAGGGTCTTTATCATGTATTGTTGTGTGCCGGTTTAGATATATACAGTTACTAATCGCGTTGCGCCCTTTTTTCCTCTTTCATTTTCTGTTTGAATCCGCCATCCACTTTTCCAGAACCGGTTGGCGTATATAGATTACCGGTAGTATCGGCTTTTGGGGGTGTGTCTGAGGCCTGGTGTTTATGGGCCATATTCGCTCCGATACGTTCCACCCAGCCGGGGAAGATTCGATGCAATCCGTAGGTAGCATGCGATTTAAAACCGATCGGCATTTCCCGCTTTTTACTGAGCAGGGCATGCATCACCACATTAACGGCTTTTTGGGTACGGTCCATGCTGGTCATCCGCGCTTCATGGCCGGTGTAAGTGGCCACATTATCCCATAATGGTGTGTCAATAGCCCAGGGCGATACGGTCACAACTTTGATATTTTTTTGTTTCTCGAGACGAAGTTCCTGGCGTAATACCAAACCCATTGCGCGTACGCCTGCCTTGGAAGCGCCATAGGAGGTTTGATATGCGGTAGGCACCTGGCTTTCTACCGATCCGATGTTAACCAGGGTGCCATAACCCTGCTTTTTAAACTGTTCAACAGCGATATAGCTGCCGCGAAAAACTCCGTTCAGATTTACATCGAGTACCCGAAGATGATCTTCCAGAGGCGTTTTGGTGAAACTTCCGATCGCTGCAACACCGGCATTGTTGATCCACATATCGATTTTCCCAAAGCGGGAAATTGTTTGCTCAAGCACCTGCTGCAGATCTTCCAGCTTTGAAACATCGGCCGTAACGGCCAGGGCTTGTCCGCCTGCGGAGTTGATGGAATCGGCAAGCTGGTTCAGGACTTGCGTGCTGCGCGCTACCAGTACAACAATCGCTTTATATTCAGCAGCCTGCAGCGCAACGCCTCTTCCCAGTCCGCTGCTGGCCCCGGTAATTACGATTACTTTGCCGTCTAGTTTTTTCTGCTTGTTTTTCCCCAGTTTTCCTGTTGTGCAGGAGGCCAGGACAAGCAGCAGGGAAATTAGCAGCCAGCCGGAATGGAAGAACGATTTATTCATAAAAGACCCTTGTTATGGGGATGCTTCAATGAATGTGCCATTGGCGGGAGAGAGTTGCTCTAGATTGAAAATTGATGGGCGATTTCGACAAAGACTTTGAAGCGGAGGATCAGATGGATGATGGTCATAATTGTGCCAATTACAATCATATTCCTGCCATGATGGATGGAGGATGAATTATAGATGGGTACCTTGGTTCCGTTGGACAGTGTTTTCCGTGCCTGGGTGATGGCGAGGCCGGCCAGGATTCCCATAAAAGGCAATAGGCTGAGTAAATAACCAATCACAATCGAGATGGCGGAAAGAGCAATCGGTTCATAGCTGGCAGAATAGGCGGAGGATTCTTTTTCAAGGCTGGCCTGGTTCAGCATGAGGGATGCGATCTTATAATCATAGGCATTCCATTCGCCGGGATGTTGCAAAACCTCCTGCAATTCATCTCTTGTAAAGTTTTGAAAATAGTGGGAGAAATCGGGGCGTTGAAAAGCGGTTTCGGCCTGTCGGGCCATCATTTCATTCACCCTGGTGAAATCTTCCGGAGCAATTTTCAGCAATACCATGGGATCCGGCGATTCGCCGATGAAGACGGAGGGCAGCTGGTTGGTATCGCGTTTGATTACATAAGGCACATGGATCTCATCCAATAACTCGGCAAAACTCTCAGCCTCCTGCTCGGTGTAAAACTTCGTATAGGTAAGGTAGTTATCCATGGTAACAACAAGTTACGAAAAACATGCACCACTTTGTGTAAATGAAGTTTTTTGCCTGCCCCCCTTCCCCATCCTCCCTTCTCCATTCTCCCTCCTACGACGACTGCCGCACAATCAAATGTCCCTTACTGATGGTGAGCTGCGAGTACATAGAAGGTTTGCCTTTGGCGAGGAGTTCCAGCATGTATTTGCCTGCAATCTGGCCGATTTCAAATGGCTTCTGTGCATAGGTGGTTAATCCGGGTTCGATGATCGATGCCCAGGAATCGTTACCAAAGCCGGTAACAGCAATCTCCTCCGGAATTTTAATGCCCTTGCGTTTGAGTATCTCGATGATTTTGATCGCTCCACCATCATACACCGTGCAAATACCATCGGGTGGTTCAGGCAGATTCAGCCAGTATTCCATCGCCGCCTCCACATCTTCGGGAAGAAATTTCGAGTGCTTGACCAACTTGGGATTAAAGGGAATATTGTGCTGCTGCAAGGCGGTTTTGTATCCGTTCAGGCGAAGTCGGCTCGCCAGCAGATGTCGCGGTCCGGCGAAGAGAGCAATCCTTTTCTTACCCCGTTCGATCAGGTGTTGCGTGGTGGTGAACAGTCCGTTGAAATCATCTTCCACCACTTTGGGTATGGGCAGCTCCTGACAGATACGTGCAAACGAAACCAGCGGAATGCCCTTGCTATGCAGTTGTTTGATCTGATCAAAATTGCGGGTATCGCGGGTGTGGCAGATCAAAAATCCATCGACGCGACTCAACATCATGGCATTGATATTTTCTTTTTCTATCTCCGGCGATTCATCGGATTGCGCGATGATGATGCGATAATTCATTTTTGCGGCAGCATGTTGTATGCCACTTACGATGGAGGCAAAGAAAGGCTTTTCGATATCGGGAATGATAACGCCCAGCATTTTGGTTTCGTTCTTGATCAATCCCAGCGCCAGCAGGTTGGGTTGATAATCCATCTCCTTGGCAGTTCGCAAAACGGCTTCACGAGTTTCGGGTTTCACGTTGGGATGATTGGTTAACGCCCGCGAAACGGTGGACTTGGAAATGCCCATTTTGTTGGCGATATCGACAATGGTGACCTGATGTTTCTGCATACTTAAAGTTATTTTAAGCGGGTTTATTAAGATAATTAAAATTGGGAACGGTTGTGGGAATGTTCCCATTGAAATTCCATGAAATTCACTGCTAACTCCTTGTTTTATACGGCGTAACTGGATAGTTTCGATGAGGAATTTCACTAAATACAACACGATTTTTATGCGATTTATAGAAGAAGATAAAAGACAGTTACCCGTATATGCCGAGCCCGAAGTGCTGGTGGTTGGAGCCGGTCCGGCTGGCATCGGGGCAGCCATCGCCGCCGCCCGTAACGGAGCCAAAGTAATGCTGATGGAGCGCTACGGCTTCCTGGGTGGTAACCTCACCATTGCAATGGTTAATCCCATGTTCACCTTCCACGATATAAAAGGGAAGCAGGTGATCAGAGGCATTGCCGGAGAACTGGTAGACCGGCTGGTACAATTGAAGTCCTCACAGGGACATGTAACCGATCTCACATTCGATAATGCTTCCATGACGCCCTTCGATCCGGAAGGAATGAAATACCTCCTCTTTGATATGGTGCGCGAAGCCGGCGTGGAACTGCTGCTGCACACCTGGGCAGTGGGAGTGGTGAGAGAAGATTCGCAGGTGAAGGGTGTGATCATCGAAAACAAATCGGGCCGCCAGGTGATCTGTCCGAAATATATAATCGACTGCTCCGCAGATGCCGATATCGTGGCCATGTCTAAAGCTCCCTTTGTAAAGGGAAGAAAAGAAGATGGAGCCATGCAGCCAGTAACCCTCTTTTTCCGCATCGGAGGCATCAATATCGATAAGCTGCGTGTTTGGATGAAAAACAATCGGGATCTTTTGAAAGATTCTCCCACCGATGAAGAAATTGATTCGAGCGAGGCCATCGCTTTCCTCGGCTTGAAAGAGCTGGTGAAGAAGGGGATGGAGAATGGCGAGTTTCCCAAAGAAGCGGCTCCGCGTATCCTGTTCTATCAGTTACCCATGGAGGGACAGATAGCAGTAAACGCCACGCGATTACAGGGTATTGACGGAACCAATGCGCAGGATCTGACCAGAGCTGAAATCGAAACCAGGGTGCAGGCCTGGGAAATACACAAGTTCCTGCAGAAATATGTGGGCGGATTTGAAGACTCCTATATCCTCGATACCGGAGTACAGGTGGGTGTGCGCGAAACCCGGCATATCATCGGCGATTATGAACTGACGGAGATGGATGTATTGTCGAATCGCGCCTTTGAAGACGGCATCGCCTGCGGAACTTTTGCCATTGATATCCATCCGCCCGAGGGAGAACAACAGGTATTTACCGGATCGGGCAAAGCGGTGTACGAGATTCCCTACCGCTGTCTGCTGCCGCAGGGACTCGATAACGTATTGGTTGCAGGACGTGCGATCTCAGCCACGCATAATGCCTTTGGTTCGGCACGTGTAATGGCAACCTGTATGGCAATCGGACAGGGAGCAGGTGTGGCAATCGCTTCTATTTTGAAGGAGAACCGCACTACCCGTCAGGTGGATACCGCTTTTGTGAGGAAGCAACTGATTGCACAGGGACAATATTTACTGGGAGAACCTGAAGCGGAAGAAAAAGTGGATGAAAAACTCATCCTGCATAAGGTAGACGGATCCGGCGCAACGGCCAGTCACTTCAATCCATTTAAAGATATCGGACATGGTTAAACGAAAAGGCTCGGTTAGATGGGGTATTGCGGTTATGCTGTTTTTTGTATCCGCATTGAATTACCTGGATCGCCAGGTACTATCCGTTCTGGCACCCACCATTCAAAAAGAATTGGGACTGTCGGATATGGACTACTCCTATATCACATCGGCCTTTTTGCTGAGTTATACCATCATGTATGCCATCAGCGGAACCATTATCGACCGCCTGGGTACCCGGAAAAGTTTTTTCTGGTTCGTGGGGGGATGGTCGGTAGCCAATATTCTGCACGGTTTTGCAAAGACGGTAAGTCAATTCTCCCTGTTCCGGTTTTTCCTTGGCGCGGCTGAATCGGCGAATTTCCCTGCGGGCGTGAAAGCGGCGTCGGAATGGTTCCCGGTGAAAGAAAGAGCGCTGGCTATCGGGATGCTGAATGCCGGCTCCTCGGTGGGTGCGGCGCTTGCAGTACCGCTGGTGAGTTTTATCGCCATCATCTTTAACTGGCAAATGGCATTTGTGGTGACCGGTTTGCTGGGCGCCATCTGGATGTTTTTCTGGTGGAGGCATTATTATATTCCTTCACAGCACCCTAAAATTTCGGCCGCGGAGCTGGCCTTGATAGAAGGAGATAAGGAACCGGCCTCTGAAACGAACGGTAAGCCCTATCCGTTTTGGAAACTGCTCACTCTTCGCCAGGCCTGGGGCTGTTTTATGGCGAGGAAACTGATTGATCCCTGTACCTATTTCCTGATATTCTGGATTCCAAAATACCTGCAGGAAGAGCAGGGGCTGAGTTTGGGTGAGCTCGGATACTTTGCCTGGATTCCCTATGTGGCACTGGCGCTGGGAACCGTGGCAGGCGGTGCCATTCCGAGGAGCCTTATCAATAAGGGCTGGTCGCTCGATCGCTCGCGCAAGACCACCATGCTCACCGCCTCACTGCTGATACCGCTGTTCTGTTTTTTATTGTTCAATACCACGCAGGTGGCCATCGCAATCCTGGCTATAGCAGGGGTGATGTTTGGTCACGGACTTTGGGGCAATATCACCATTCCGGCGGAAGTATTTCCGAAACGGGTGCATGCCACACTCACTGGTTTGGGCGGCACATTGGGAGGTATCGTGTCCATCGGCGTACAGTTCCTGGTTGGCTGGACCGTCCAAAATGTTTCCTATATGCCGGTCTTTTTCGGTGTTGGAATCATTTACCTGATCACCTTTCTGCTTGTGCAGGTATTGATTGGGAAACTGGGCGTCATCATATCCCTTAATAAATCCCACTCATGAAAATCTGATAGCACCTTATCTGCAGCACCAAGTTTCAAACACACACCGTAACGATTAAACGCTTTTGAAATAGTTCTAACCGAACGATTGATTAAACCAAAAACTAAGCCATATGATCAAGAAAATGTCAATGCTTGCCAAGCCTGACGGTTGGATGCTTGGGATCATGCTGTTGCTGCTGCTGGCAACGCCTGCATTCGCCTGGCAAAGCACGCCGGTTTCCGGTACGGTGAAGAGTTCAGACGGAACCCCGCTTGCAGGTGCCTCCGTAGTAGTAAAAGGCAGCAGCCAGACCGGCACCACCACCGACGATGAGGGTCAGTTCACCCTAACTGTGGCGGGTGATGCCGTTCTCCAGATATCCATGACGGGATTCAAAACCCTCGAAGTACCCGTGCAAAATCGCAGCACACTCGATATCACCCTGGAGCCCGGTACCACCGACCTCGACGATGTGGTGGTGGTGGGATATTCCACTTCCAAAAAAGTAAACCTGACCGGTGCGGTAACGGCTATATCGGGTAAGGAAATGGCCAGGCGGCAGGTGGGACAAACATCTATGGCCTTGCAGGGTGTGGCACCGGGTGTAACGGTTACGCAGGCCAGTGGCCAGCCAGGTGTGGACGGTGGTACCATCCGTATCCGCGGTATAGGTACGCTGAACAATTCCGATCCCCTTGTGCTGGTAGACGGGGTGGTGATGTCGATCAACAATATTGATCCCTCTACCATCGAATCCATATCCGTACTCAAAGATGCAGCATCTGCCTCGATCTACGGATCGCGTGCGGCAAACGGTGTGATTCTGGTTACAACCAAGCGCGGCTCCAGAGGAAAATTCACGGTAAGCTATGATGCGTATGTGGGCAAGCAACGCACCACCGACATGCCGAAAATGGTGAACGGTCTGGATCATATGCGCCTGATCAACGAAGCGCATGTTAACGTGGGAAGGAGTCCGCTTTTTTCCGAACAGTATATAAACGATTATATCGCCAACAAGAATACCAATCCCGATCTCTATCCTGATACCGACTGGCGCAAGGAAGTGCTGAACGGATCCGGATTGCAGACCAACCATGCCGTAAGCGTGTCGGGTGGTACCGACAAGATTCAGTTCTTCGGAACAGCAGGTATGCTCGACCAGGAGGGCCTGATCAAGAATGTGAACTTCAAACGTTTCTTCGTACGTCTCAATACCAATGTTCAGATTTCAAGCAAACTGCGCGGAACATTCGATATCTATGTGCGTGATCAGACAAGGAATGCCGCTCCGCAGTTCCCGGGTGCTACGGGGGCAGCCCTGAATGCAACCGGAACCGATCTGATATGGGGATTGGTAAACAAACTACCCGCAACCTGGGCAGCAGTGTATAGCAATGGTTTGTATGGGGAAGGACAAAATGGAGTGAACCCCGTGGCCATTATGCGCGACGGTGGCTGGTGGAAAAACAAGAGCATGCCCCTGGCCGGAAATTTCGCCCTGGAGTATAAACCCTTCCGTTCCGTAACAGCCCGCGTGGCTTATGCGCCTACCTATACACCTTCCCGCACACGTTCCTTTGTGAACACGGTAAAAACCTATGATCCCAATGGAGTGCTGCGGTTCACGCTTCCCGCTGTGAATACTTTCGATGATTTCATGAGTGAAGAGCGGATCGATCAGGTGGATGCGAATATCACGTTCAACAAAACCTATGGCAAACACACGGTTACAGCTCTGGGCGGATACCAGTTTACCAATTCGGATTATTCGGAGTTCGGTGCCTTCCGCGATGATTTCCTCTTTCCCGATTATGCCGTGCTGAATGCAGGTTCATCTGCCAACATGCGTAACAACGGATGGGCCACCGACTGGTCGCTGATCTCCTATTTCGGTCGCATTAATTATAGCTATGATGATCGCTACCTTTTTGAAGCCAACCTCCGCTATGACGGGTCATCCCGTTTCGCGAAGGGTAACAAATGGGGAGCTTTCCCTTCTTTCTCTGCGGGATGGCGTATTTCGCAGGAAGCATTCATGGAGGATGTGAGCTGGATTGATGAACTGAAACTCCGTGCATCCTGGGGTAAGCTGGGTAACCAGCAAATCGGTAGCAACTATCCCTTTGCACCCACAGTTTCCCTCTCACCGCGTTATATTTCCAACGACCAGATCCAGAATGGTGCTGCTATCCTGAGCCTGGCCAACACCGATATCTCCTGGGAAACAACGGCTATGACCAATATCGGGATCGATGCCCGACTGATGAGACGTCTTTCCGTAAGCTTCGATTATTATCAGCGTAAAACCACCGGTATCCTGCTGCAGCTCAGCATTCCGCGTACCATGGGTGTGGATGCGCCCTATCAAAATGCCGGAGTGGTGGAAAACAAGGGATGGGATCTCCAGATCGATTACAACAATCGCGACAATGCATTCACCTACGGCGCCACTTTCACCCTGTCTGACGTGAAAAACAAGGTGGTGGATCTGCGGGGCATTCAACAAACCGGAACCATCGTTAACCGGGAGGGATACCCGATGAATTCACTGTTCCTGCTGCGCTCACAGGGATTGATATCTGCTTCCGATTTCGATGGCAGCGGCAACTACCTGCATACACCGCAAAGCTTCGGTGTAGTGAAACCGGGTGATATCCGTTATGAAGATGTGGACAAAAACGGCATCATCAATAACGACGACCGCGTAGTGATGGGAAGCACCATTCCGCGCTTCACCTACAGTTTGCGACTCTATGCAGAATATAAGGGGATCGATTTCTCCGCCTTTATTCAGGGTGTTGGAAAAGTGGACGGTTATCTGACCGGATCGGCCATCACGCCCTTCCTCTCCGGTGGTACCGCCTACGAATACCAGAAGAATCGCTGGACCGAGGAGAATCCCAATCCCAATGCGGTATTCCCGCGCTATGCTTTTGGCGAGGTTAACAATACACAGAACTCCAGTTTCTGGATGAAGAGTGCCGCCTATCTGCGGATGAAGAACATGCAAATCGGTTATACAATACCGAAAGCCTGGAGCAATAGTGCAAAAATTCAATCCCTGCGCGTGTATGTGTCGGGTGAAAACCTCTTCACCATCGATGACTTCTGGCCGGGATGGGATCCTGAAATCCCCGCCGGTAATGCCGGTGCTTATTACCCGCAGGTGAAATTGTTCAACCTGGGATTGAATCTCAAATTCTAAACTCTACTGCCATGAAAAAATTATTTAGCATACTAAGTTGTGTAGTTCTGCTGTCCTGCCATAAGGAGCTCGAGAAATTTCCGCTCGATGCGCCCTCTTCCGCCACCTTCCTTCGTACTGAAGGAGAGCTTCGCGCCGCGCTGGTGGGCTGCTTTAGTCCGCTTACCCTTCGTTTCGGCGAAAACCCCTATATCCATGCGTTTGATATGTATTCGGATATCGCTGCCAACCGCGATGTTACTCCGCATGCCATGTGGGGAACGCCTACTGCCGGTCATGTGAACAGTATCTGGAACACCATGTACCAGGTGATCTCGCGCTGTAATTTCCTGCTCGAAAACGTTGACCGGGTGAACACCAACAATACCGACCTGGTACGGCAGGCAAGCGGTGAAGCAAAATTCCTGCGCGCCTATGCCTATGGATTGTTATCGGATTTCTATGGTGATGTGCCACTGGTAACCAACACCCTCAAGCTGTCCGAAGCATTCGTATCCCGTACACCCAAATCGGAAGTGGTGGATTTCGTGCTGCGCGAACTGAATGAGGCTGCCGAGATGTTGCAACAGGCCAATCAGCCTAATACCATGACCATTTCAAAAGGCGCGGCCTGGGCTATTGCATCCCGTACCGCTCTGCACAACCAGCGCTGGAACGATGCGATCACTGCGGCATCCAAAGTGATGGCACTGGAAGGGTCCGAATACCTGCTGCATCCCGCCTATGATCAGATCACCATGCGCGCGGGTAAAACTTCGAAGGAAGTGATCTGGGCCATTCAGTTCAACTATAACGATATCCTTCACGAAACGCCGCTGACCTATCGCTCGCGTCTGGCCGGTGGTTTCAGCAACCGGATGCCGGTGCAATCGCTGGTGGATTCCTACGATTGTATCGATGGACTGCCAATTGATAAGTCACCCCTCTACAATCCTGCTAAACCCTGGGAAAACCGTGACCCCCGTTTGGGTATGACAATCGCATTGCCGGGCAGTATCTATTATGGATACCAGTTCGAAACGCATAAGGACAGTCTCTACTGTTGGAATTACAATGTAACCCCGGCGGTAAGGGTGGATAACCTGGATGCCACGCACACGTTTGCCAGTTTCTCAGGCTATTGCTGGAGAAAATATGCCGATCCCACCGAGGAGCATCCCACACGTTCCGATATCAATCCGATTGTGATTCGTTATGCCGAAGTGCTGCTGAACTATGCCGAGGCCAAGATCGAATCGAATCAACTGGATGCCACTGTATATGAAGCCATCAACAAAATCCGCCGTCGCGTGAATATGCCGGAGATTGAAGACGGTAAAACGCAGGCCGAACTTCGTTCCATCGTACGCCGCGAACGTAAAGTGGAACTGGCCGGCGAGGGAACCCGCTATTTCGATATCATACGCTGGAATATCGCCAACCAGGTACTGAACGGTCCCTGTTACGGAAGAATCCCGACGGGATTACTGGCCACAGCGCCGGCGATCGACGAAAATGGTACACCCGATTATTCGAATGTGCCTAACCGTGATCAGATGCGCGTGATTCAAACCAGAATATTTAATAGTCCGACCAATAATGTTTGGCCGCTTCCTGATATTGAAATTCAAACCAACAAAAACCTGATTCAAAACAGCGGTTATTAATAGCTCCCAAAGACATGAAGTTTCTAAAAGTTATACAAACTGGCGACAATATGAAATCAATGCCTGCAATCAGGAATGCATATGGCTTGAAGAAAGCCGGTATGCTGTTGTTGGGGGCAGCATTTGTATTGTCTGCCGCTGCCCAGCCCAGGACTACCGTCGAAATTCGCTTCCCCGACCACCCTGTAAAAGTGGATCCCATGATTTACGGACAAATGTTGGAGAATGTGAACGACAGCATGATTTATGGCGGGGTGGTGGATAAGAAGGGCAATGAACAGCTTCATGTTACGCCTCTGGTCAGGGACCTTAATATTCCCGTTATGCGCTGGCCAGGTGGTACAGTGGTGTACGAATATCGTTGGAAGAACGGTATTGGTCCGCGTGCGCTGCGTCCCACTGTACCCACCCTGGCCTGGAACGGTGAGGAGAGCTATCAGTTCGGAACCGATGAGTTTTTGCAGTGGTGCAAACGGGTGGGAACCGAGCCCTATATCAATATCAATATGGGCGGATATAATCCCCTTTACATGGGCACTCTGTGGGAAGCGCTGGAATGGATTGAATATGTGAACGGATCTCCCGAATCGAATTTTGGAAAACTACGCGCATATAACGGTCATGAACAACCGTACAATGTAAAATACTGGTGTATCGGAAATGAGAACTATCTGCCCAGCCGGGCTGCACGGATACAGGATCCCGATACTGTCTATGCCAATCGCCTTAAAATCTGGACTACCGCTATTAAGGAGCGATATCCTGATTTGCGGATACTGGGAGTTGGCCGATCCACCAGCTGGAATAAGACGGTACTGGAAACAACGGGTAAGAACCTGCATTTCCTGACCCAGCATTATTATGTCAATGCCAAACTGAAAGACGGCGAACTGGTGAATCCATCCAGCACCCTCTTTGCTCCGGCCAAGATGGAAGCCCATCTGAAATTGCTGGGAGCACAGTTGGAAGAGTGGAATCGCCGGAACGGTCGCGAGCAGGATCCCATACGGTTAAGTATAGACGAATGGAATGATCGCCACGCGCTCTATGATGGAAATAACTTTAAATTCACCAGACAATCACCGCGCCGCCAGTTTGATGTGGCCGTGGCAGCAGGAATGCTGAATGCTTTTGTTCGCCAGAGTCCGCATGTGGGAATGGCCAACTATATATTCCCAGTGAATGCACACGGACTGATTCGCACGGTCGGAACAGATGATGCTTATCTGACCCCGCTGTATTATCTGTTTAAACAGTATCGCAGCAGGATGTTGGGACAACGCCTGGACCTGGTGGTAAAAGGTCCCGGTTTGAAAGCATCCGAAGCCGATGTAAGTATTGATGGCGATGCGATTGAACTGAATCCGGTTTGGGGTGATGAACATCTGAACTTTGTGGATGCTGCCGCTGTGGAGAATGAGGGAAGGATTGTTGTCTCTTTAGTGAATCGTTCACATAATCAATCCCAGCTTGCGGAACTGGTTATTCCCACCGGATACCGTGCATCAGAAATCTGGGAGTTGAATCATCAATCGATCAATGCCCGGAACATGCCGGACAATCGTTTTGAGATAACACCCCGCAGCGGAAAACTAAAACAAAACGGAAACAAGGCCACTGTGCGTCTTTTACCCTGTGCATTGGCCATGATTGAACTGGAGAAAATAAAATAAACGATTGCCATGAAAAGAATTCTTAGCCTTGGATTGTTGTCGGTGCTGATTGCCGGCCAGGTTTCCGCGCAGAGCGGGAAAGCACGTGCAGCCAAAACGCTGGTGCAAATTGAAATTCCTTCGAGTCTGGCTGAGATTGATCCCATGATCTACGGACAAATGCTGGAGAACGTGAACGACAGCATGATTTACGGAGGTGTGGTGAATGGAAAAGGAGAGGAGAATCTCCATGTTACGGAACTGCTCAAGCCGTTGGATATCCCGGTGATGCGCTGGCCGGGCGGTACGGTAATTCATGAGTATCGCTGGCGGAATGGCATCGGACCCAAGCCCCTGCGTCCGGTTTCGCAAACCTATGCCTGGAAGGGTATCGAGAACTATCAGTTTGGAACGGATGAGTTTTTGCAATGGTGCAAGCGGATCGGCACGGTTCCCTATATCAATTTCAATATGGCCAATCATATTGAATATGGCGGAACCCTCTGGGAAGCGCTGGATTGGATTGAGTATGTCAATGGGGATTCCACCACGGCTTTGGGAAAACTCCGCGCCATTAACGGGCATGCACAACCGTACAAGGTAAAATACTGGTGTATTGGAAATGAAAACTATGGTCCATGGGGACGGCACGAAAAAGAAACCGATACCGGCTATGCCAAAAGGGTGAGTGACTGGTCGGCTACGATTAAGAAAAAATACCCCGAACTCAGCCTGCTGGTAGTGGGACGCTTTTTGAACTGGAATAAGGAAGTGCTGGAACGCAATGGAAACTATATCGATTTTCTGACCCAGCATTACTATGTAAATACCAAATTGAAAGATGGTGTGCTGCAATCGGCCACCAGCACACTGTTTGCTCCGGCGAAAATGGAAAAGCACCTGAGTATGCTGGGAGCCCAGCTGGAGGAGTATAATCGCAAACTGAATCGTGCCAACAACCCGATTCGATTGTCGGTGGATGAATGGAATAACCGTCATGCTGTTTATGATGGAAAGGATTATAAGTTCACGCGTCAATCGATCCGCAAGCAGTTTGATGTGGCGGTGACGGCAGGCATGCTGAATGCATTTATTCGCCAGAGTCCGCATGTTGGCATGGCGAACTACATCTTCCCGGTGAACGCGCATGGATTGATTCGCACGGTTGGTACCGATGATGCCTATCTCACTCCCCTGTATTATTTGTTCCAGCAGTATCGCCAGAAAATGTTGGGCGTTAAACTGGATGTGAAGGTGAAGGGTCCGGGTATACCTGCCTCGGAAGCCAATATCAGTATAGCGGGTGATGCAGATGAAGTTGTTTGGGGCGATGAGCTGCTGACCTTTGTGGATGCTGCTGCGGTACAAAACAAGGATGGGAAAATCTATCTGAGTTTGGTGAATCGCTCACACGATCAGGTTCAGGAACTCGAATTTGAACTGCCGGCGGGATATGCGGCGGGTGAGCGCTGGGAGTTAAGTCATCCCGATATACATGCCATGAACACGCCTGAGAATCGCTCGGTGATTTTGCCGAAGTCGATAGCCTGGAAAACCAGGGGCCGGAAAGCAAGCATCAGTCTGCTTCCCTGTGCGGTGGTGATGCTGGAACTGGTAAAAACGAATTGATTAATTTCTGAAGGTTATCCCGAACCTTCGCAGGTCTCCGTTTTTACGCATACGATTGCGTTGCGCTATACAAGGAATGGTTTTTTGTTTAATTTTAGTGAACCCAAAACCAGCTGTGTGAGTGTCAACCGGTCCATACAAGAACGAGAGCTGCTTCAGTTGTTGGCTGAAGGAGATCGGAATGCGTTCCGGCAGTTGTACGATTTGTATCGCGACAAGGTTTTCTTCTATACATTGCGATTTACGGAATCCCGGCAGCTGGCGGAAGATGTGCTGCAGGATGTATTTATAAAAATGTGGCAACATCGCGAAACGGTGGCTGAACTGCGCAGTCTGGATGCCTGGCTGTTTACCCTGGCGAAAAACCAGCTGACCAATGGTTTCCGGCGGGCGCTGCTGGAGCGGAGCATCCTGGCGGGGATCAGGGAAAGTTCCAGCGAGGTAATAGATCCGGTTACCCAAACGGTGGATTTCAATGAAGCCAACCGGATCCTGCACGCAGCGATGGAGCAACTGCCGCCACAACAGAAGATGGTATATTACCTGCGGCGGATCCACGGTTTAAAGATCAGTGAGATCGCGGCACAATTGAATATTTCTCCCCTTACGGTTAAGAAGCATATCAGCCAGGCGTCCCGGTCGCTGCGGCTGCTGCTCGAAAAGCAGATCGAACTGACGGGCTTGATGGTAATCGCCCTGGTTAAGGCTCTGATTCATCTTTTCTAAATTTTTTTCTCCCGACTACTCCTTTTTTTGTTCCCGTTTGTCTTCTTTTTACCCCAGCGGTAAAAATCAAACTATGCAAAGGAACAGAGTCTCGTATTTGTTGGAGCGTTATTTCGGGAACAGCATTACGGCAGCCGAGGAGCAGGAGCTCAATGAGCGGCTGGCTGAAATGGAAACGGATGCTCCACTGGAAGACTGGATGAAAGCACAATGGGAACGCTATCAGGCGGAGGGATCTCTTGCGCAGGATGAGGCCGACCGGATATTTGACCGGATC
>DATCJQ010000111.1:0-15140 GCA_036562745.1 Flavihumibacter sp. | reverse complement strand
GACCTGAACCAGGCGCTTACCTGGTTTAACAAGGCGGCGGAACAAAGTCCGAATGCGTTCTGGATCCACCATAACCGCGCTGCCTGTCTGGCTAAACTGGGCAAGAAATCCGATGCGATTGCAGCGGCCAACAAATCGATCGAGCTGGCCAAAGCAGCTAAGAACGACGACTATGTTAGCCTGAACCAGAAACTGATTGCCAGCTTGAAATAATCATTATTGATCATTCCGATCAGTCTGGTTCATTCAATCAGTCTGGTTCATTCAATCAGTCCGGTTCATTCGATCAGTCCGGTCATTCGACCAGTCCGGTTCATTCGATCAGTCCGGTTCATTCGATCTGCCTGATTCATTTTGAACAGTCTGATCCATCGATCCATCACTCGATTGCTGAATCGATAAGTCAATCAATCAGTCAGTGGATTGATCAAACTATATCAGTCGTCGACGAAATTGTAAGGGATTTATCTCCTCAAAAAGCAAAGGGTGCCAATAAAAATCGGCACCCTTTATTATTAACCGTCCATGAATAAATTCGATTACTCAACTCTTCGGAACTGCTGCGGGCATCCCACACAGCTTAGGAAAGCCCGGAATCCATTCGGTTCCACACTGAACTCGCGGTTTTGAACGATCCACTCGAAACGGCCATGGGTCCAGCTGTCTAATCCGGATATGTCCCCTCCGACATTTTTTGTCATCAGTTTATTATCTACGAGTTTGATTTCGAATCGCGCCTGTTTATCGCCCCTTCCTGCGGCCAGCACTGCTCGGGTGGTCATCGAGTTATCATATAAATAGACCTTCCCGCCTTCATTGTAAAACACCAGTGTGTCGGCTGTATGATTGATATCTACCCAAGTTCCCAGCAGTTCTCGGCCGGAACTTGAATGCTCCTTCCCACAGGCCGCCAGCAATCCCGACAGGACGAGGGCAGATAAGGCAGTGATCCATTTCATTGTGCAGATAATTTAGTGGTGCAACAGCTTAGATAGTTGACCGCTGTTTGCGTTCGACCGTTGCATGGATCAGCAGGGCGATCAGAATCAGCACCACGGCTCCAACGAGATTGAGCCACAGAAAGGCCATCTTGCCCTTCCAGAAGATAAGTATAACCAGTGCCTCGGTGATAATCGCACTGTAGAAAGTAGCCGTGCCTCCCACCTGTTTGAAGAAGAAAGCGACGAGGAATATGCCCAGGATCACTCCGTAAAAAAGCGACCCGAGTACATTCACCGCTTCAATCAGGCTACCCATATTGTTGGCGAACTGGGCTACCATAATACAGAATACACCCCAGCCAAGGGTATACCATTTCGAGTACCGGTATTCTTCCACCTCGCTGTGCGCCTTTTTGGCGAAGGGGCGGTGAAGATCACAAAAAGTACTTGAGGCCAGGGAATTCAGTGCCGCCGCGATACTGCCCCAGGAAGCCAGGAAGATCACGGCAATCAGTAACCCCACCACGCCCTGCGGAAGATTGTCCACCACAAAGCGCAGGAAAACATAGTTGGTATCGTTCACATCGGCCAGAGGCTCCGCCTTTTTCAGGGTAGCTTTGTACTCTTTGCGATAAGTTTGCAGCTCCTTCTGCCCTTCGCGTAACTGTGCCGCCACTTCTTCGTTATCGGGATTTGCGGCATAAGCTTTCACCAGCTCGGTTTGCTTTTCCGATTTCAGCTGGAAATTCGCCTCCAGCTCCTCTAACTGCTGCCTCGCCTCCACATTGGCCACTTTGGAGGATACCGCCTTATTAAAGAAAATGGGACCGGGATTGAACTGATAAAAAGTAAACAGCAGTGCGCCGATCAGCAGGATTGCAAACTGCATGGGCACTTTCACGATTCCATTCATGAGCAGCCCCACCCGGCTTTCACTTAAACTCTTCGCAGTGAGATAGCGCCCCACCTGGCTCTGATCCGTCCCGAAATACGAGAGCGCCAGGAAGAACCCGCCAATGGTGCCGCTCCAGATATTATAGCGATCCCCCCAATCGAATCCATTTTCCGTTTGTCCGGTAGTGATAACATTCAGTTTGCCCATCTCCCCGCTTACCGTGAGCGCATCAATAAAACCGATTCCCTCCGGTAACAGATGCACCATCATATAGGCGGCGATAAACATTCCGGAAAATATGATAATGAGCTGTAGTTGCTGCGTGTATGCCACCGCTTTGGCTCCTCCCGTTACGGTGTAAATAATCAGTAACCCACCCATGAAAATATTGGTCCAGTAAATGTTCCATCCCAGCAGGGAAGACAGGATAATCGATGGCGCGTAGATACTGATCCCGGTCGAGAGGCCCCGGCTCAGCAGGAATAAGACCGAGGTAAACGTGCGGGTCTTGCGATCGAACCGCTTCTCCAGGTATTCATAAGCCGTAATGACCTTGAGGCCGTGAAAGATGGGCACAAAAAATACGGAAATCACCACCATCGCGATCGGCAGCCCGAAATAATACTGCACGAAGCGCATGCCATCATCATAGGCCTGTCCGGGTGCTGAAAGGAAGGTCACCGCACTGGCCTGCGTGCCCATAATGCTCAGCAACACCATATACCAGGGCAAGGAGCGATTGCTCAGAAAATACCCATCGAGGTTTTTACTCGTGGCGCTGCGGTACAGACCATAAAATATGATCCCGCACAAGACAATCGCTAGTATGCTCCAATCCTTGGTACTCATGAGAAATATCGGGTGAAGAGGAGAAACGCGATCACCTGCAACACCAGAAAGGCCAGTACAAATATGTACCATGCCTTCCAGCTCCTGAACAGCGGTATTTTTTCCTCTTCCTTCATATTTTCCGTGTTTTCACGGGCGCCCGTCCCCCTCCCCACCCGACGGGTACCCGACGGGTGCCCGACGGGTAGTTATTTCCGGCGGCCGGAGATCAGGCTCGCGCTGAGCAGACCAATGCCAAGTCCGATCAGCAGGCCGATATGCACCCGTTTGATAAAAATTCCGATTATAAGACCTATGGCAATCGCAACCACAATCCCCATATCTCTTCTACTGTTGTTTCCTCCTGCCATATTAAAATTGTTTTCTCTGGTTTAATGCGATTAGATTCGCCAACAAACGATAAGCGCCCGGTACACCCGCCGGCAATTGACGGAAGAATACCAGTCCCGTATAAGTGAAATACCCCTTCCCGTACTTTCCGATGATCAGGGCGCCGGATTCTTCTTTTTCACCGGGGTCATTCATCGCCAGCACGGTTTCGAAACGCGGGTCCCAATCGGATGCATGATAAATGCTCCGTTCCTGAATCCACCCCTGAAAATCTTTCATACCAATCTTGTTCGGAAAATTTAACACCGGGTGCGACGGATTGGTAAAGCGTACCGGAGAATGTTCGTCGGTTATGCGTGTCCGTGAGATATTGAAATTATAAGGACCAATTTTCGATTTCACCGGTCCAAGCTGGCTTGATGTATTATATTGTACAATCAGGTTACCGCCGCCTTCGATATAGGCCATCAGGCGATCGTAGTGGTTCGCCAAAGCATCGGACACATTATAGGCCCGAACGCCGGTGATGATGGCATCGAGATTGCGCAGATTATAGGTGGAAAGGGTGGCATCATCGAGCATCACAACATTGTACCCCATCTGCTTAAGTGCCTGGGGAATAGCGTCGCCCGAGCCGGGAATATAACCCACAGATTTGCCCACCACTCTGATTTCTTCGTTAATTACCGTGAGGCTGGTTGGAAGGAAATAATGTGTGGTGGGAATATGATCGTATTGAATGAGCCTGAGCCCATTATTGTAACGAACCCGCTTATTGGGTTCCTGAATTTCGACCCAGGGATAAATCCGCTCGGGAGCTTTGCCCTTAAACAGGGTATCCACCGGCAGAATCACCGATTGCATAATATTTGCCTGCAGGGGCAAGCGATACGAAAGCGATTTCTGTTCCACTTTATCCCCCTTCACCAGATCGAATACCAGCCTGCCTTTAACGGTATCGGCCTGGCGATAACTTTTATAATAAAGCTGAATAAACTGCGGATGCTTTGGCACCAGGTTGTTCAACACTACCCCCGGTTGCACACTCACGGCAATTGGCGACACCACCATTACCGGCTGATAGATCTCTCCCTTTACCGGATCAGTGTATTTATACTGCAAGGGGATGCGTTGCCTGAACTGAACACCTTCCACCTTATAGCGAAGCTCAAACTCATCCCATTTCAGCTCTGCCTTCCCGATATACTCGGGTTGCTTTACTGTAAAACTGCCGCTATCCATCTGCTCGCGTAACCAGTAAGGTTGCGTCTTGCTGAAATCTTCGGTTACCCGTCGGGTATAGGTCCTGGTGAGCCAATCATTATTTACTGCCTGCGGGGCGAATTGAAAACTGGTATCTTCCAGTTCCAGTTGCAGATCCGTCACGGCCACCGGACTACTGTTCACCAGATTAAAATTTATCCGGATCGAATCTCCGGTTACTGCAATCTGCTTAGTTGCAACGGCTTCAAAATAGAGTCCCAGACAAGCATTGATAAGCTTTTGTACCTCTTCCTTTTTGCGGGCTTTCCAATAGAAGTCACGGATATTGTCGATGCGTGAATAGAGTTTAACGAGTGCTGGTACAATCGCCGAAGGTTGAATGGGATTAAATGCATCGATTATGCTATCGATTGCTGCATTGATTTCCGGCGCTTTTACCCGCGACCAATCGGTAACTATATCATCGAACAAATCATTGCGAAGCGGAGTACCCGCCGTGTGGGAGAAATATTCATACTGGCGTCCGCGTTGGGCAGCCACGCCGAATCCCTGGCTCTTATGCTGACTTCGACTATCGGCCGCAATCTCGCCGTATCCCTTTCCCAGTAAGGGATTGAAAACTCCCACATCTATCTTGTACTGATCTTCGCTCTGGGTATTGGTGGAACCGAAATTAAAAGTATTCCAGAGAATTCGTTTAGCCTGCCAGGGTTCCGCCATCACAAACTGCTCGGGAAAGCGCTTGGGATCGGCCGCTGCGTGAAAAGCTTCAATGGCCAATGCTGCGGAGGCGGAATGATGGCCATGTCCGGCCCGACTATCGGGTGGGAATCTTGTTATTATAACATCCGGTTTAAAACGCCGGATCACAAAAACCACATCGGCCAGAATCTTTTCCTTGTTCCAGGTGCGAAGCGCCTCTTCGGTAGATTTTGAAAACCCAAAATCAAAAGCTCTGGAGAAAAATTGTTCCGCTCCGTCGATGCGGCGTGCGGCCAGCAATTCCTGGGTTCTAATCAATCCTAGCGATACGCCCTGCTCATCGCCGATCAGATTTTGTCCGCCATCTCCCCTTGTGAGCGAAAGATAACCGGTGCGATATTTTTTCTCATTGGCGAGATAGGCCAGCAAGCGGGTATTCTCATCATCCGGGTGGGCCGCTATATACAAAACGGAACCTACTACTTTCAGCTTTTGCAAACCCAGCAGTATTTCGGCGGATGACGGCATCGTGTTTTTCTGCGCCCGCAACAAAGCAGGCAACAGCAGCGAAACAGAAAGCAGTCCGCACCATATATGGGTGAGTAAATTTCTGATCATAATATCGACAGTGGAAAATGAAAATACGAAACTTAATGAGTTGGGTGGCCTCGAGGGACCACCCAACTTTTTTTTAAATTATTGACCTACCATGAAAACGGCGTTGCTGAAGAGCAGCTTACCATTTTCCCAGAAGCTTCTGAAAATTGGATCATCAGCAAAGTACACTACGGAACCGCGACCGAAATTCTGCGCACCGATCAGCAGCGCATCGTTCAGCTTCGGTTTGATATCGCTACCAGCCCATCCGGCCACATAGTTATCGCGTTTAATCACGCCCACATTCCAGCCATTGCCCTGGAAGTATTCATACAAATTCGCATCCTGTTTCAGGGTGTAGTAATAATTCGGATAACCAAAGCCCAGCGGATGAGAGTTATCGAGATCGAGGCGGAGAATTGAACCAGGCATGCTGTTTTTCAGCCAGTCGCGCTCACGATTCTCGAATTTTTTCAGCACGGAATAGTCAGTTTTATCACCACCCTTTCCGTCTTTTTTATCGTCATCGCTTTTAGCTTTGATACCCCAGTCGGCTCTTGCCATCTGAGCAACCGCATTTTCGAGGGCGATAATCTTACCACCCCTGCGAACCCAGGCTTTCAGATCTTCATTCATTTCTTTTTTGAAGAAGAAATCGTAGTTGCCGTCGGCCAGTATCAGCACATCGAACTGATTCAATCCCTCACGGAAGAAATCAGTAGGGCTCAGCACGGTGATGGGATATTTCAATTGTGTATCGAAGAAATGCCAGATCTCACCAAATCCGAGGGAAGAAACAGACTCGCCGGCGAGCAGGGCAATTTTAGGCGGATTGATCAGGTGTACGCTGCCGGATCCGATATCATACCCCTTATCAACAAATCCGGAAGGGATTGAATACACTGTGTTTCCGGTTTGCGCTGCGATTTTCTCAACGGATTGCTGTATAGCGATTCCCCGGTTGGCAGTTTTTGTTACGAGCAGTGCTCCTCTGTCAAACACCTGATTACCCACTTGGAAGCTTTGTTCAGCATATCGAACTTTTAATCCCTGCTGCAGCGCTGCAGAGAGGAATTTCGCGCTGTTCAAACCATCCCACTTGATAACATAAGCGTAGGCGTCGGCTTCAACAGCGGGCGCAGCCTTGGCAGGAGCCGTTTTGGATCCACCGTTTACATAATTAGCCACCCCATAGGCTTTCAAACCATACACATAGGGCAGTGACCAGGCAGTGATATCGTAGGTAACAGAATCGGAAATATTAGACTGACGCTCGAAGAGTACCTTAACGAGCGTGCCCTTGGACTGGTTGAGGTTGATCACCAGATCACCGGGTTCTGCTTTGAATGCTTCCGATTTTCCGGTAAAATAGTTGAGTCCGCTCAGTGATTGAGAAGGCGCGTAGGACCATTCAATCATGTTTTTATCCAGCAGTTCGATCAGTCGGTTTACGCGGTCGGTACCGTCGTTTTTAATCACCCATGATTTGAACTCACCGGCGGGTTTGTTGATTACATTGTTGAAATAATTTCTGAATTCCTTAACCAGTTTCTCGGCATTTTTTGAAGCGATCTCTACGGTGCTGATACCTGTGGTATAGTGGTGCAGTGCACGGTCAACCAAAGTCAGGGTATCACCATCGGAGTTCAGAATTCCCAAACCGGCACGGATGCCACCCTGCTCGTAGGTCATACCGATAGAACCATTGTAAATCGGGTAAGTATCACCGTAAGACGGGTAGAACAGATCGAAGCGTTCTTTGGTGAAGTAAAGCCATCCGTTTTTATCAAAATAGCTGGCGTGGTTTTTACCGATGGTAACCTGAAACTCACGTTGCCAGGGTGTGATCACTTCGTGGAAGGGCTCGGCAGCCGGTGCAAAATAATAGGGAGAATTATACCCCTGCTCGTGAAAGTCCACATGGATTTGCGGCAACCAGCTGTTGTACATCTTTAAGCGATGCTGGCTTTCCTTTTGCGTTTGCCAGGCCCAGTCGCGGTTGAGGTCGAAATTGTAATGGTTGCTTCTTCCTCCGGGCCAGGGCTCCCGGTGTTCGCGTGCAATCGGATTCGGGTTGATGCGCTTACCAATCACTGTGGTGTACCAGTTAACATAACGGTCACGACCATCCGGATTGAGACAGGGGTCGATGAGTACCACAGTGTTCTCCAGCCATTTTTTTGACCGGTCGCTTTTGGGATTCACCAACTCATAGGCGGTTAACATGGCCGCTTCTGAAGAAGATGTTTCATTACCATGAACGTTGTAGCTCAGCCACACAATAGCAGGCGCATTTTCATTGGCCGCAGCCCGGTCGCGGGATGCATTGGCCAGGCGCAGGTTGTTCTGACGAATCGCTTCAATATTCGCGAGATTTTGCGCATTGGCAATGGTTGCCAGCAGCAGAGGACGCCCTTCATTGGTTTCGCCGTACTGCTCCAGTTTCAGGTTCTGGGAAGCTTCCTTCGCCAGGTGCTGAAAGTATTGCACGATTTTATAATGCGGAGTATAATGGGTTCCTATCTTGTAACCCAGAAACTCCTCCGGCGATTTCAATTGACCATTTACTGTGCTGATACCTATCAGCATTACTACCAAACAGAAAAATTTTCTCATATGTAATTCGGGTTTGAAACGAAACTCCGAAACTAAGCAATTCTTTGATTACCCGTCGGGCACCCGTCGGGTACCCGTCGGGTAATTTTTTAAAAAATCAGGTGATTTAACGGTTGACCGGATTTTAAGAGATTGTGATTTTTGTAATATGGCAACGAGAGTAGTGATGGTGGAGCCCGAGAGATTTTATCACGTCTATAACCGGGCGGTGGGCAAGGAATCGATGTTCAGGTCGAGAACAGATTATCTTGAGTTCATGAACAGGATGAAGGAATTTGTGCTTCCCGTAGCCGAAATCCATGCGTTTAATTTGCTTCCCAACCATTTTCATTTCATGCTTAAACCACTGAGCACAACGACACCGGATCTCATGAGCCGCGAGCTGAACCGGTTGCAAAGCACCTATGCCAAATTTTTCAATCGGAAAAATGATCGGAAAGGAGGTCTGATGCAGCGTCCCTTCGGTCGAAAGGCAGTTAAAGACGATGGACAGCTCACCTGGTTATTATGGTATATCCACCGCAACCCGTTGCATCATCATATTACCAATCAGTGGGAAACCTACCCCTATTCATCCTATCCACATTATTTCCAGGAATCTTCCGAATTCGTGACCACCTCGTACATGCTGGAATATTTCGGTGGATTGGCCAATTTAAAAGCGCATCACCAGCAACATGCGGAAGCATTCGAGCAACAGTATTCAGCCCTTACCGGCGAGTAATTTACCCGTCGGGCACCCATCGGGTACCCGTCGGGTAAATGCAAGATTCACTATTTTCGGGAGATGAAAATCCGATTAATAACTTGTCTGCTTGGAGTAGCAGCATATTTCACAGGAACAGCTCAGACCACTATCGATCCGTATTCGTATAAGGTACAGAAAACCGCCACCGGCAGAAATGGTGCGGTTGTATCGGCTCATCCCCTGGCCAGCCAGGTGGGACTTCAGATACTTCAGAAAGGAGGCAATGCCATAGACGCGGCCATTGCCACACAACTGGCGCTGGCAGTGGTATACCCTGGAGCGGGCAATCTGGGCGGCGGCGGATTTCTCGTGGGGCATCTTGCCGACGGCAAACAGATCACGCTGGACTATCGTGAAAAAGCGCCCGGTAAAGCCGGACGCGACATGTACCTGAATCCTGATGGCAGCGCCAATCTTGATAAGAGTCAGAATGGTCATCTTGCAGCTGGTGTACCCGGTACCGTCGCCGGATTATGGCAGTCGCACCGTTACGGCAGGCTCCCCTTCGCGGAATTGGTGCAGCCGGCGATCGAACTGGCTGAAAAAGGATTTGTGATCACTCAATCGGAGGCAAGAGACCTGAATGATAACCAGGAAGCATTCCGCAAATACAATACGAAGCCTACTGCATTTGTCAAATCGACTCCCTGGAAAGCCGGCGACACACTCCGCCAGCCCGAACTCGCATCTACGCTTATGCGTATCCGTGATAGAGGTCGCAATGGGTTCTACAAGGGAAAAACAGCTCGACTGATCGTAAAGGAAATGAAAAGAGGGAATGGCATCATCTCGAAAAAGGATCTTCGCGCCTATCAGGCGGTTTACCGCGAGCCCAGCGTTTTCGATTACAAAGGATATAAGGTTATCACCATGCCCCTGCCCAGCAGCGGCGGTGTGCTCCTTCCCATGATGATGAAAATGACGGAGCGTTACCCGATCGCCGAGTATGGATTTCATTCCCTCAAAGCCGTGCAGCTCATGACAGAAATCGAACGCCTGGCCTATGCCGACCGTGCCAAATTCCTGGGTGATCCGGATTTCTACAAAGTGCCCGTTAAGGACCTCGTAAGCGACGCCTATATCAGCGAACGATTAAAACTTTTTCAACCCGGGAAAGCGGGAAACAGCAAGAAAATCCGGGAAGGTTCAATACAGATTGAGTCGGAAGAGACCACCCATCTCAGCGTGTACGATGGCGAAGGCAATGCCGTTGCCGTAACCACCACCCTGAATGGCCACTACGGATCCAGCACCGTAGTGGGCGGGGCCGGTTTCCTTTTGAACAATGAGATGGATGATTTCAGTGTAAAGCCGGGCGTGCCCAATATGTATGGCGCTGTGGGCGGCGAAGCCAATGCTATTGTGCCAGGGAAGCGGATGTTAAGTTCCATGACTCCGACCATCGTGCTCAGGAACGGTAAACCTTATATGGTGACCGGCACCCCCGGAGGCACCACCATCACCACATCGGTGTATCAGACGCTGGTGAACGTGCTGGAATTCGGACTCTCAGCCCAGGACGCCGTGAATGCACCCAAGTTCCACATGCAGTGGCTGCCCGACCAGATCTATACCGAACCGGGTTTCCCTGAGGAGCTCATTAAGGAACTCGAAGCGATGGGTTATACGATTAAGAAGAGAGGTCCCATTGGGCGCACCGAACTCATTTTGATCAAGGAAGATGGAAGTTTCGAAGCAGTTGGCGACCGCCGCGGGGAGGATACGGCCCTCGGATACTAATCCCTATTAGGAACCGCGTCTAATTAACGAATCATTTAAGTCCCAGCATATGGATACCGGCAGCATATACATCGAGAGTGTCCGGAAGCAATTTCTTGCCTATAAAACCCAGGGCGAAAAAGCGTTGGCCCAGTTGGACGAAAACGAGTTAAATCACCAGCCAGCACCCGGCAGTAACAGTATCAGCACGATCGTGCGGCATATGCACGGAAACCTGAAAAGCCGGTTCACCAATTTCCTGGAGGAAGACGGCGAAAAACCTTGGCGCAAGCGGGATGACGAGTTTGAGCAGGGTATCCGTCTGAGCAAGGAGGAACTGCTTCGGCTCTGGGAAGAAGGTTGGCGCTGCCTGCTGGACACACTCGATGGTCTTGGTACGCAGGATCTGCGCAAAACCGTTTACATCCGGCACGAACCGCACACGGCGCTGGATGCCATTAACCGGCAGCTGGCGCATCATTGTTCCCACGTGGGACAAATCATTCTGCTTGCCAAAATGTTCAGGGGAGAAAACTGGCAAACACTAACCATTGCCCGCGGAGAATCGAAGGCATTCAATGAAGAAATGGCAAGAAAAAGGGATGGTGCCGCCAACGGAGATCGTCTATCCGATCAGAAATAACGCAGCGGATTTCTTTTACGGTCGTAGATGTAATTTTTAATATTCATCCAAAAGGCCGTAAAAATGTAAAATATGATGGGCGAGCCCATGGTAAACAGTGAAATATACATGAAATATTTCCTGATAGTGGCAGGCGCTATGCCCATTTTATCTCCGATATAGGAGCAAACACCAAACACATGCCATTCAATAAAGTGTTTGAAGTTTTTCATAATACCAAATTAGCAATTTCTCCGAATACGATTGCAAAAGGTTAAAAACAAATCGGTTTTATCGGTAATTTTGCCCGGATTTCAATGGAGCAACCGTTTAAGCAAACAACAAACATTCTACAGTTATGGTTTTCGACCTCGAGATGATTAAAAAAGTGTATGCGCAATTCCCTGAACGAGTAGCTGCTGCCCGTCAGGTTGTTGGCAGACCACTGACCCTTACGGAAAAAATATTGTATGCCCACCTCTGGCAGGGAAATGCTACCCAGGCATTCGAGAGAGGAAACAGCTATGTTGATTTTGCCCCTGACCGGGTTGCGATGCAGGATGCCACCGCCCAGATGGCATTGTTGCAGTTCATGCAGGCAGGACGCAGCAAAGTGGCGGTTCCTTCTACCGTACACTGCGACCACCTGATTGTTGCAAAAGACGATTCAAAAACCGACCTGGTTCGCGCGGTAAACGAGAGCCGGGAAGTATATGATTTCCTCGCATCCGTATCTAATAAATATGGCATCGGTTTCTGGAAACCCGGCGCCGGTATCATTCACCAGGTTGTGCTGGAAAACTACGCCTTCCCCGGAGGCATGATGATCGGTACCGATTCTCACACCGTGAACGCAGGCGGTCTGGGTATGATCGCGATCGGTGTGGGTGGTGCTGATGCCTGTGACGTAATGAGTGGTTTGCCCTGGGAACTCAAAATGCCCAAACTGATCGGTATCAAACTGACCGGTAAGCTGAACGGATGGGCTGCTCCCAAAGACGTAATTCTGAAAGTTGCCGGAATTCTGACCGTAAAAGGCGGTACCGGAGCCGTTGTGGAATATTTCGGTGAAGGTGCCACCAGCATGAGCTGTACCGGTAAAGGCACCATTTGTAACATGGGTGCTGAAGTAGGTGCCACCACTTCTACCTTCGGTTACGATGAAAGCATGAGCCGCTACCTGAAATCCACCGGCCGGGCAGAAGTTGCCGCGCTGGCCGACAGCATTAAGGAGCACCTGAATGGCGACCCCGAAGTTTATGCCAATCCGGAAAAATATTTCGACCAGGTGATTGAAATCAACCTGAGCGAACTGGAACCCCACCTGAACGGCCCCTTCACTCCCGACCTGGCTACCCCCATTTCCAAAATGAAGGAAGAAGCAGCCAAGAACGGATGGCCCACCAAAGTGGAAGTAGGGCTGATCGGCTCCTGTACCAACTCTTCTTACGAAGATATCAGCCGCGCTGTGAGCCTGGCCAAGCAGGTGGCCGAAAAAGGTCTGAAAACCAAAGCGGAATTCACTATCACTCCGGGTTCCGAGCAGGTTCGTTACACCATCGAACGCGACGGATTCCTGAACATATTTGACCAGATCGGCGCGAAAGTATTCGCCAATGCCTGCGGTCCCTGTATCGGTATGTGGGATCGGATGGGTGCCGAAAAGCAGGAGAAAAACACCATTGTTCACTCCTTCAACCGGAACTTCGCCAAACGCGCCGATGGCAACCCCAATACCTATGCGTTTGTGGCATCTCCCGAACTGGTTACAGCCCTGGCCATCGCCGGTGATCTGACATTCAACCCGCTGACCGATACCCTCACCAATGAAAAAGGTGAGCAGGTGAAACTGGATCCGCCTTCAGGCTACGAACTGCCTCCCAAAGGTTTTGCAGTGGAAGACGCAGGCTATCAGGCCCCGGCAGCCGACGGTTCATCCGTACAGGTTATTGTGGACCCCGCCTCCAAACGTCTGCAGTTGCTGGATCCCTTCCCCGCCTGGGAAGGTACCGACCTGAAAGGACTGAAACTGCTGATCAAGGCAAAAGGAAAATGTACCACCGACCATATCTCCATGGCTGGTCCCTGGCTGAAATTCCGTGGTCACCTCGACAATATCAGTAATAACCTGCTGATCGGTGCGGTGAACTTCTTCAACGAAAAAACCGATACCGTAAAGAACCAGCTGACCGGCGAATACGGTCCGGTTCCTGCCACTCAGCGGGCATATAAAGCCGCCGGAATCGGCTCAATCGTGGTGGGTGATGAAAACTATGGTGAAGGCTCCAGCCGCGAACACGCAGCGATGGAACCCCGTCACCTGGGAGTACGCGCTGTACTGGTGAAGAGCTTTGCCCGTATTCACGAAACCAACCTGAAGAAACAGGGTATGCTGGCATTGACTTTTGCCGACAAAAACGACTACGACAAAATCCAGGAAGATGATACCATCGACATCATTGGTCTGACCAGCTTTACCCCCGGCAAACCGCTGGAACTGGTACTGCACCACGCTGACGGAAGTTCAGAAACCATCCTGGCCAACCACAGCTATAATGATCAGCAAATCGAATGGTTCAAAGCCGGTGCTGCGCTGAACATCATCAGACAGCAGTTTGCTTCCTGATCCGATTTTCGGAAGGATTAATATTTTTCCGAAATACTTGAAATAAAGTTTATTGATTGTTTACAAGGGCTTTAAACATTCGTTTAAGGCCCTTTTTTTACCATTCCTGTAAGAAATCCCCGTAAAAACCCCTGATTTTTACCTAAGTATTTCTTATTATCAACTTAATATATAACTTTACCCTCGCTTTATCTACTCTGGAAGTAGCTTACCCTGACTCCAATATCTCCTAATCTCTATCGTTTCCGTATCCACGAATTCCAGGTCCCTTTAATATTTTATTGACAACCTAAACTTAAGTTGTGAAGTACTTAATAGTAGTTCTGTTACTAGTAAGCTGTTCTGCCTTTGGCCAAAACGGCATTGTTTTTTACGATCCCTGTGAATCCGAACCAATTTATGGATGGGCTAACCCCTATCCCAACAATTTTTGGAGCGGTAAAACCGGCGATGAAAGCAAAACCAGTTTTTCGCTTACCAACGAATTCAGTCGGTCGGGCAACAGCTCCTACCGCTTTGAAATCAGACGTGACGCAAGCACGCATCTGAACGATAATTATCGCCAGAATCAGCTGATTTACAATTTTCTTCCGGCAGGAACCAATGCTGCTGAAGCCAGTGCCCTGGGCCAGGCGGCTGCCACCAACCGAACCCCGATGAACCTGCGCTGGATGGCCATGTCTACCATGGTCCCGGCCAACTACCAACCCACCGAATATGCAGTTTCTGTTGGGTTAACCCTGAAGAATGTTCCCGACGACCATCCCACTCCGCAGGATATTGTGCTGCAGAATGGGAGATATTCTTTTCATGTGGTTACCTGGACTAACGGTGTGGCCTCCACGAGAGTGATTGATATTGGCGAAGTACAACCGGGAGTTTGGGAAGACTGGGTGGTGGAAAGAAATTTCTCCGCCGGCTCCGATGGGTTTGTTCGTTTGTATCGTTATGGGAACATAGTAGCCAATGTGGAAGGACCGAACTGGCCCTCTAACAATGCTGTTTATGCGAAAGAACCCTATGTCAGAGTGGGTGTTTATAATTATGGCTGGATCGCCAATATCAACCAGGTGCCTGCCGGCAATACGGCAGCCGTTGCACCCACGGTACTGTATGTAGACGAAATCAAGTTTGGCACCGCAGCGGCCAATCGCGCTGAGTTCATTGCCGAACAGGAAGCTCCTCCTCCGCCCCCACCCGCCCCCGCATCCTTCATTTTCTATGATAACTGCGAAATTCCGGGCATGCCCTATCTCACCATGGAATACAAT
>DATCJQ010000102.1:0-7917 GCA_036562745.1 Flavihumibacter sp. | reverse complement strand
CCGCCATCAGATTGATTTGCGGCCGCAGGGCCCTGGATTTCAGCGTTACAGATACCACGCCGAATTCGCTGCCCGAAAATGGTTTAAACCCGATCCGCTCTGCGGGCGACCCGGCCTGCACCCTGAAATCGCCGGCCAATGGATTTACGAAGGCGGGGTCACCGGCAACGCTATGGCGATCAGTACCGAATTTGCGAACCTCCTCCAATGCACCAGGCTGAACAAAAAGATTGGAGTCCACCTCACTGCCCCAATCCCGGATGCGAACCGCCGCATAGGAGCTGAAAAGAATATTGTGCTTGAAGATATCCTGGCTTTTTTTAAACCAGACATGCGGATGAAAGGTGTTGTTCAGGATGATATTATTGGTCACTTTCCTTTTGTATCCCTCACGTAGCTTGAGTCCGCCGTTCAGACAGACATTATTGTAGATCTCATAATTGCTGCTGCCATCGTCGAGATCAATATCCCAACCATGCTCGCAATGGAATCGGTTATTTCTGATCACCACCGGTTTAATCATATCGAGGAAAGGAAGTTGCGGATAACGCGCCACCACACTATCTACGGCTTCCACAGAGGGGAGCCAGTAGCGATCGCGACCCCAGGAATTGAATGCGCCATGATCTCCGGTTTCCAGCACCGTATTAAACACATCATTGTATTCGATCAGATGTCCGCCCCAGCAGCCGTCGCCAATATTGATGCCGGCCCGGGGAACATTGTAAATCGTGTTATGACTTACCCTGATATCCATGGCCATGCTGATCTGCACCGCAGCGATCTGTTTTTCAATCCGCCCGATATCATGGATCAGGTTGTCGTACACCAGGCACTCAGCCGGATAATTGGAAGATTTCGGGCCGGGCTCCAGATCCATCTCTTCCACGGTCTGCGTCTGCTCATAGCGGAACAGGGGAGAGCGCACCGCAGCCGGATCACCCACAAAGGCAATGGCATTTCCTCCTATGAATTCTATCAGGTTATGCCGGAGCTGAATGTTGCGATTATAACGGCTGACAAAAATCGCATGTCCGCCGAGTTCTCGAAATGTACAATTCGTGATCTCAATATCTTTCGCGCCTTCCACCAGAATGGCTCCGTTCCGGTTGATCGTCCAATCGCTTCGGAGAAGTGGCTCACGGTCATGCATAAACGTACGATTGGTGCCCGTGAAATGCAGGTTATGAATTTTCACATGCTGCGCCGGGTTGCTGCTATCACCTTTGATGGTGATCAGATTGTCGAGCTGTGAAATTTCGAATTGGGCTTTGGCGGGATCAATTCCTGCCGGTGCGATCAGCGAAAGCATTCCGCTTTTCCTGTCATAATACCATTCCCCTTCGGCATCCAGTTCCTCCACAATATTTTCCACAAACCGATATTCCTCATGCAGGGGCGCCGGCCGGTTATTCTGCCAGCCACCTTCAAGTAGCACACTGTCTTCACCATATTTGCCCGTGATGCGATAATGAAAATCGCCCCATTCGGCATAATGCAGGGCATGTACATATCCGCCGGCCGGATTCTTCCAGCTCCGGATCCTGGTTTTACTCAATGCGTCGGCCGAACTGCCATGGAAGAAACGGGCACTGCTGTCGATATTGGGATATCGCGCCATGGCCAGCGCACGCCCGTTGCAAAAGAGCTGATCCACCCCGAGATACTTCCCGATATAAGCCTGAAGGACTTTTCCCTTCCCTGACCTCCATTTGGGCCTGATGGCACGGGCACCACTGATCACCACCTGTTCCCCCTCTTCCCCCATAATCGTGAGGATATGCCCGTTTAACTCGGCGGCACTTATTTGCAGCGGCTTTACCAGATAATGAATGCCTTTCCGCAGCACCAGTTTTACCTCGCCCTGCGGAGCGCTGCTCACCAGGCTCAATGCCTTTTCCACTGAGCCCAGGGGCTTTTCGCGGGTACCGGGATGCTGATCGGATCCCCCCGGCGCTACATAATAAACCGTCTGTGCACGAACGCTAACGATAAGAAAAAGGCTGGCAAAGAGGGATGTAAAAAGGCTTGAAATCTTCATCTGGCAATATATGGGTGGTTAGTTTTTGGTTGATATATTATGAAATGATTTAAACTGATCATTTCGGTATATTAGCTAATATAATTTTTTCCAATGGCCTTACTGGGAAATTTACTTTTGATGATAGCCTGCTTGCTGTATGCGGGCCTGTTTTACCTGGTATATCTCGAAAGAATCCCGAAAGGCGGCGATGGGGTCATGGGCTATGCCTGGTCGGTGATCCTGATCTGCCTGATTTTACTGGTGGTATTAATGATCGTGAGTGTGATGGTGGCGGGCAGGGGCGGATTACAATGGGTTTCGGAATCGTGCTGGAAGCGTTTCGGGTGGATCAGCCTGGCTGTAGCCGGAGGCATTGTGACGACCGCACTGGGCGCACTGTTTAAATACGAAACCGGCACACCGCCACTGCTTCGTTTTCTGATGAACCTGGGACCGGTATTTATTCCGCCGATCCTGATTGTGGTTTCGGCCATTCTGCTCAATGCTTCCCTGCGAAATGCCCTGCCCGTGCAGGTTTACAAGGTACCGCTCATCGTGGTGTCGGTGCTGTCGGCCCTCGGGCTCCTCATTACATTAAGTATCTGGATGATTGAATCGGGAATGCGGCAACAAGCTACCTGGAATGCAAATGCGAAAACCGGCGACCAGAATACACAGCGCATGCTCGACGAAATTGATTCCTGCGATGTGTCGAAGGAAATGGTTTTTATACTGGTGCTTACCGACCGGAACCAGGATGCCCGTGTGCGTGAAAAAGCGCTTCAGAAAATCAAAACCCATCCCGACTGGCAGGGCGAACTGATTCGTCTGCTCGGAACCGATTGGGCCCCCGAGGTATTTACCTTCCTTGCATCCAACGAAGTGGAGGATCCGGCCCGTTTTGCCGAACCGGTGAATGTGGGAATGTTTCGACAGGCAGAAATCATCCGGAACAGGATTCGATCGGCTTCGCATCCCTCACATTTTTATTCCGGACTTTTTAGCTGGGAGGTGGAACGGGTTTTGAAAACAATAGAGCGATATGAGTCCGAAGGAGTGGATTATCTTCCGGCTCTGCAGGCCATCCGCGCGGCGATGGAGGAGCCTTCTGATTTTGACAAACCGGTTTTCATCAGTATCCGGGAACTGGATAAAGCCATCCGGAAACGCACCAAATCAGCAAACTGAAAAAATTGACCTGTTATGAAAAAAATAACCATAGCTTTCTTCGCAAGCATCTTAACAATAAGCGCATTTTCCCAGGTGGATGCATTTACCACTACGAGGGGGATTCTGGAAATCAATCCGGTTTACCATGGATCATTCTGGATGAAATGGAATAACCTCACCATACTCGTGGATCCCTATGGTGGTGCGGATCGATTCAAAGCAGCCGGACCTGCCGACCTGGTGCTGATTACAGATATACATGGCGATCATATGGACAGCAGTACCCTGGTGAACCTGGATTTGAAAAAGGCAACCCTGGTGGTACCCGCAGCCGTGGCGACCCGCCTGGAGAAATTTTTACCGGCAGATATTTCCGTCCGGATTTTGAATAATGGCGACTCCACCGAGTTTTCGGGACTGGGACTAACAGCCATACCTATGTACAATTTGCCGGATACTTCCGATTCGCGTCACCCAAAGGGAAGGGGAAACGGATATGTCCTGAACCTGGGTGACAAACGGGTATATATTTCGGGCGATACGGAGGATATTCCGGAAATGCGATCCCTTCAACAGATCGATATCGCTTTTCTCTGCATGAACAAGCCTTATACCATGGACGAAAAACAGGCTGCTGAAGCGGCGCTGGCTTTTAAACCCGCGGTGGTCTATCCCTTTCATTTTCGCCGTCCGGGTGGTTTTTCCGACGTGGAGGAGTTTGCGCGTCTGGTAAAAGCGGGCAACCCGGGAATCGAAGTGCGAATCCGGAAATGGTATTGATTTCCTTCCTTCATAGTCTATGGGGAATGCTGCGCAGATTGGGAAACCTATTCCCCGCACCTGCGCCCGGTATGGCTGAATTCTCTGGCATAAAGCTGTGGCACAGTCGTTGAACAGGCAGTGGTGAACCTAATATCACTCAAACATGAAGACAATTAAGTATTTCGCCATTTCAGCCATTACGCTCAGTAGCCTGGTTGCCTGCCAGAATAATACGGAACGCGACGAACGCATTGCTGCCGATATCGAAAATTATGTCGATTCAGTTAGCTCCAATGTTTCCAACTATACAAAGGATACCTGGGAAGACATCAGTACATCTTATAAGGCGAAAAGAGCAGAGTTAAAAGAGGATGGACGTGAGCTCTCCGATAAGGCCAAGGCAGATCTGGATGAAGCGGAACAGAAATTCGCTTCCCTGCGCACCAAATTCGAATCAAATATCAAAGCAGCCGAGTCTAAACAGGCTATGCGCAATGAACTTTTCGGGGCCGGTAAAGTAGGAAACGATCTTTCCTTCAACTGGGTAACCGCTGCCAATGCAAAAGAAGTGTATACCAATTTTGTAAATACGGTGGAGAGAAACAAAGAAAAGTATAGCCGGGAAGATTGGGATGAAATCAAATTGATGTATGAAGCGCTGGACTCCCGCAAAAACGAAATCGAAAAAGATCTGCCCAGTGCGGATAACCGCGAAATCGCCAAACAGAAAGTAAAATTCGTAGGAATTCGTGCCGTCAACCGCCTAACAGCCAAGGTGGAGGAAAATGCGGACTCCAAGCAATAACGATATGCATCTACAGGACGGTTGGTTTTGCCCCTTATTTGAAATACAATAAGGGGCTTTTATTTTCGCCCCTGAATGGCTTTTGTTTACACCGCTGGGTGCTTTTTAATTTTAACCGGCAGGTGGCCCTGATTCTACACTTAGTTTTCATGCGTACTCTGCGGACTGATTTGTGCGGCGATCAGTTCGGCAATATCCAGCACCTTCACCGAATCTTCCTTCTCCTTGTTCTTGACCCCATCGGTAAGCATGGTATTGCAGAAGGGGCAGGCAGAGGCAATAACAGAGGCACCGGTATCGATGGCTTCCTGGCCTCTTTCGATATTGATGCGGACATTCCCCTTTTCTTCCTCCTTAAACATCTGGGCACCGCCGGCACCGCAGCAAAGGCCGTTGGTACGGCAGCGCTTCATCTCCACGAGTTCGGCATCCAGGGCTTCCAGCACCTTTCGGGGAGCTTCATAAATCTGGTTAGCCCTTCCCAGATAGCAGCTGTCGTGATAGGTAATTTTTTTCCCTTTGAAGGCACCACCATCAGTAAGTCGGATCTTACCGGTATCGATCAGTTCCTGCAGGAAGGTCGCATGGTGCACCACTTCATAATTCCCGCCGAGCTCGGGATATTCGTTCTTGAACGTATTAAAGCAATGCGGACAGGTAGTCACGATTTTTTTGACCTCATAGCCGTTCAGGATCTGGATATTCTGGTAGGCCATCATCTGGAACAGAAACTCATTGCCCGCCCTTCTTGCAGGGTCGCCGGTGCAAAGCTCTTCCTTGCCGAGGATGGCGAATTTGATTCCAACTGCATTCAGAATCTGTACAAAAGCCCGGGTAATTTTCTGGGCCCGCTGATCGAAACTGCCTGCACATCCCACCCAAAAGAGAATCTCCGGTTGTTCGCCGTTTGCCATCCATTCAGCCATCGTTTTTACCTGCATAGAAGAGGATTTTTGTGTAAATCTATACGAAATGAAGGAAAAACCCACACAGCCGCTTAAACCCTTAATTTAGCATATGGTGAAAGCCTTCCTGTACTTACTGATGAGCTGGCCGCTTTTGCTCCTTTCCCAGGAATTTAAACCGGTGGACGCACCCGGCGCGGTACAGTTTTATATCAGAAATTTTGGTTCGGAAGTGGAGGGAAGTTTCACCGGCCTGGCGGGGACCATTATTTTTGATCCTGCTCATCCCGAGAAATCAAAAATGGCTGTCACCATCAACGCATCCACGATAGAAACGGGCATAAACATGCGAAACCGCCACCTGCGCTCGGAAAAATATTTTCATATTGAAAAATTTCCACGCATCCGGATGGAATCGCTTAAGATCACGGCAGGAAATGGATCCGGGCAGTACCTGATGAAAGCAAGTCTTTCCATTAAGGGAATTACCCAAACGGTTAACTTTCCGTTTACCGCTCGTCCCGAAAAAGATGGCTTCTTTTTTGAAGGAAGTTTTACCATCAATCGCCGCGATTTTAACGTGGGTTCGGGAAGTATCAGCCTGGCCGACGAGGTGAGGGTTGTACTTAAAGTGATGGCTAAACATTAAACAATTAAAATACATGCATCTACGGTTAGCTGTTCAAAACGCGTTCGGTCAGATGAAAGAAGTGATGGATCAACTGACAGACGCCCAATATAACCAGCCTTGCGAAAATTTATCAGGTGCTACCATAGGGCAGCATACCCGCCATATCATCGAGATGTATCAGTGTCTGCTCAACGGTGTGCAGAATGGAATCGTGAATTATGAGGACAGGCAACGCGATATCCGGATCGAAACGGATAAGCATTTCGCCACCGCGTTGCTGGCGGAAATAGAGGCAGCCATCGCACAGCCGAATTGCCCCCTGCATCTGTATGCCGGTTTTGATACTGACTCGCAGGAGCAGGTGCAACTCGACACGAATTTCTACCGGGAGATCGCCTATAATCTTGAACATACCATTCACCACATGGCGCTTATCAAAGTGGGATTGCTGGGCATTCCGGGCCTGCGCATCCCCGAAGGATATGGCGTAGCTTCCTCCACCATAAAGTATAAACGCGCATGTGCACAGTAACCTATGTTCCACTTGAAAACGGCGCCCTGATCTGTTCCAACCGCGATGAAAAAATGGGTCGTCCGCGCGCCCTTCCGCCCCGATGGCAGGAGGTCAACGGTGCCCGCCTGCTTTTCCCCAAAGACACGTTGGCTAACGGAACCTGGATCGCCATGAAACCAAACGGTAATATGGCAGTACTGCTGAATGGCGGATGGGTTAAACATATTCCTGCCCACCCTTATCACAAAAGCCGCGGACTGGTTTTTCTCGATATCGCATCGTCCGATGATATGATTTCCGGTTTTGAGAATGTTTCGCTGGAAGGGATTGAACCTTTTACCGTGATCCTGCTGCAGGAAGGTTATCTTCAGGAAAACCGCTGGGACTGACACAAAAAATACAGCCGCTTCCTGCCTGCTTCCGAGCCCGGAATCTGGTCATCCGTGACCCTTTACGAGGATGAGGTGATAGCCAAACGACGCTCCTGGTTCGAAGAATGGCTCGACAAAAACCCTTGTCCCACACCGGAGGACATTCAGCATTTTCATCGTTTTGGCGGAAATGGCGACCGGCACAATGACCTGCTGATGAACCGAAATAACGAAATGCTGACGGTGAGCATCACCTGCATGGAAAATTCCGGATCCAGGGCCGGCATGTATTATACCGATCTGCAGAGTTCGGAACGATTCGACTGCCTCTTTGATGTGCTCACATTTAGCGAAGCTACCCCATGAATTTGCTGAAAAAACTTCTGAACAAACCGTTCTTCATCCGTTTGTTCAACTGGGAATACTGGTCATTTAATGCAGTGTACGCACCGATTCTGCCCGTCTGGTTCTTTTACTGCCTGCGGGCTCGATCCTTTTTTTATTTCTCCGCTTCGAATCCCGGTATTGAAAATGGCGGCTTCCTGATGGAATCCAAGAAAAAAATTTATGATATCATGCCGGCTGAATTGTATCCGCGTACGGTGTACGTGCCTCTGCCTGCAGACGCTGCCGGGGTTAATCAGCTAATCAGTGAAGCCGGTCTGCAATATCCGCTGATTGCCAAACCCGATATCGGCGCAAGGGGAAGGGGGGTGCGCAAAATCCATAATTCGGG
>DATCJQ010000101.1:0-12556 GCA_036562745.1 Flavihumibacter sp. | reverse complement strand
ATGTATATCACCGGCGGAATCGGTGCGCAGGGCAGTAATGAGGGTTTTGGTAAGGACTATGATCTCCCTAACGAAACAGCCTATTGCGAAACCTGTGCTTCGGTGGGGATGGTATTCTGGAATCAGCGCATGAACATGCTCACCGGCGAATCCAAGTATATTGATGTGCTCGAAAGAAGTTTGTACAATGCCGCATTGGACGGTGTGTCGCTGAGCGGCGATCGTTTTTTCTATGGCAATCCGCTGGCCTCATCCGGACAGCATAGTCGCCGCGAATGGTATGGTACGGCTTGTTGTCCGTCGAATATCGCGCGATTGATTTCTTCTCTCGGCAATTATGTGTACAGTTATTCTGATAATGCAGTTTGGGTGAATCTCTATATCGGCAGCGAAGTGCGCGTTCCGTTTAAAAAGCAGGCGCTGGGATTGTCTATGCAAACCGGTTATCCCTGGAAAGGAAATACAACCCTGGCTGTGACGGAAGCCGGAAAAGATGCGGTTCAGCTGAAATTGCGGATTCCGGGTTGGCTGAGTCAGCCGGTGCCGGGCGATCTGTATCAGTTTACGGACGGATTGGCGCCGCAGAAAATGGAAGTCTCCCTGAATGGAAAGCCGGTTAGCTATAAGGAAGAGAACGGGTATGCAGTGATCGAACGGAAATGGAAGAAAGGGGATATTATCGAGATCAATACTCCGCTCGAAGTTCGCCGGATTGGAAGTCATGCTAATCTCTTGCAAAACAAGGACCGCGTGGCATTGCAGTACGGTCCCATGGTTTACTGTGTGGAGGCGGCCGACAATAATAACAGCGCCATGAATTTTGTGGTACCTGCGGATGCGCAATTTAAGGTTCAGTACGAGGCTGGTAAACTCGGAGGGGTGAATACGATCGAATTCGATGCGAATGTGGTTGAGCCTTCTGCCGACGGCAAGCAGGTGGTGACGGTTCGCAAACCGATCAAAGCGGTTCCCTATTTCAGCTGGAATAACCGCGGTCAGGGCGAGATGCAGGTTTGGCTGCCCACCTCAGTGAAGCACGTGAAAGTGGCGCCCTGATGGAATGATCCGCCATAATGGTAGATTTGCTGCAAAAATCCGGAATTGGGAAAGCAGCAGGAATTTGAGCGGTTGACCGCATTTTTAAATAGAAAAGTTGAGGAATACAATCGGCCTTCGTTTATCGAATCGGATCCGGTTTGTATTCCTCACTTATTTTCTGACCCTGCCGATATCGAGATCGCGGGATTATTTGCCGCCGTCTTTGCCTGGGGAAATCGTACAACGATCATCGCCAAGGCACGCGAGCTGATGGAAAGGATGGATATGCGCCCGCATGATTTTGTGCTCAACCATAGTGATTCCGACCTTCGCGGCCTGCTGTCTTTCAGGCATCGAACTTACAACGCCACCGATCTGCTTTATTTTGTGGATGTGCTGAAACAGCATTATCGCCGTTACGATTCGCTGGAAGCTGCTTTTCGGTTAGGCATGACTGATAATGACCCTGACACCACCGGTGGGCTCAATGGTTTTTACAGCTATTTCTTTGATGGCGTCTGGAAGGGCGTGGAGGATACGGAGGGGATGGGCGAGATGGAAATCCCGCAACGCACCCGCAAACACATTGCGGCGCCCTTCCGCGGATCCACTTGTAAGCGCTTAAACATGTATCTCCGCTGGATGGTGCGGCCTTCCGATGGCGGCGTGGATTTCGGGCTATGGAAGGGGATCAGTCCTGCCCAGCTCGTGATCCCCGTTGATCTTCACGTAGCGCGGGTAGTGCAGCGCTTCGGGCTGCTTCGCCGCGATAAACTCGACTGGCAGGCCGCCCTCGAACTCACAGCCTGGCTGCGCCGCCTCGATCCCACCGACCCGGTCAAATACGACTACGCCCTTTTCGCCCTCGGCGTAATCGAAAAGTTCTAATTTCACCCGTCGGGTACCCGACGGGCAGACAAAATGGCAGCAGAAAAATCAAATGACATGGAGAGCCTGCGGGGCGACCTGGCGAGCTTAACCGGCCTGGCGCCGACTGTGTTCGATGGGGGGCGGGAAACTCTTTCTAAAGTGCTCGCTACCTGGTTAAATGATTTGATAATCCACAATTTCGAGGGTCTTATTCAGATTTTATATCGTGTTGATATAAATGAATCACATCTGAAACAATTACTTAGCGACAATCCAACTAGGGATGCAGCGGGAATCATGGCTGAGTTGATAATCGACCGCCAGATCGAAAAAATAAAACTCCGGCGTCAGTTTAAGCAACCGCCGCCGGAGGATGAAGAAGAAAGATGGTAATCTCACCCGTCGGGTACCCGACGGGTGCCCGACGGGTGATGTCAGGAGACTGCTTTGGATTTGAATTTCTCGATGGCGGCATGGGTGTACTGGCTCAGGACCAGGCGGCCGCTAATCGCGGCGCGTTCGGATAGGAGCTGATCCCAGTTTTCCGTGCCTTTCCAGAATACTTTTTTGAGTTCGAGCATCGCTTCGGGGGAGGAAGCCGCCAGCGTGGTGGTCAGTCGGAAGATGGATTCATCCATACTTTCCACATTTGGGTGAAGCTCCGCAAACAGCCCTTTGCGACGTGCCCAATCGCCGTTCCGCCACATCGTGGCATCAATGGCCAGCTGTGAAAATGCGGAGAGACCGATTTTGCGTTCAACAGCGGGTCCCACCACAAAGGGACCGATGCCCACAGCCAGTTCGCTCAGTTTGATCTCGGCGCCCTCTACCGCAATCGCATAATCACAGGCAGCTGCGAGTCCCACCCCGCCGCCCACGCATTTCCCGTGGATGCGGCCGACAATCAGCACCGGAACCTTGCGCATCGCATTTATCACCTGTGCAAATCCGTTGAAGAAAGCCTGTCCCTCTTCCGGAGTTTTAATAGCGATCAGTTCATCAAACGACGCACCTCCGCAGAATGCTTTTTCACCCGCAGAACGCAGCAGGATCACGCGCACATCCTTGTTATGACCCGCCGAATGGATTTCCTTGGCCAGTTCCTGTAACAGTTTACCCGGCAACGAATTACCCTGGGGATGAAAAAACTCAATTGTGGCAATGCCTTTATGAATTTCAGACTGGACGTATCCGCCTTTTACTTCGTGGATCATAGGCTGTTATTTAGATAAAGAACACATTCAAGCTTTTGATGGTTCGGCTGATTTCTTTTGAACCATTGTTAAAATAGTGGCAACGGCTACCTGCTCTCCGGTATCATCCAGTACTTCCACCAACCATTTAACGATTCCTTTCGGCAAATCGGTATCCAGTTTCTGTTCCTGTTCAATTTTTTCTTTACAGGTGAACCGAACCTGGATGGTTGTGCCGGCATAGACGGGTTTCACAAATCGCAATTCATCGATTCCATAATTCAGGAGCACGGGTCCCTTTGCACTGCTATCTACAAATAATCCGGCTGCCGCACTCAGGATAAAATATCCGTGGGCCACCGGTTTCTCGAACAGCGTGCCGTCCAACGAACCATGATCGGTATGGGCATAAAAATGATCCCAACTTAAGTTAGCAAAATTTACAATGTCAGCTTCGGTAATTGTTCGTCTTCCGGTAAGAATCTGGTGACCGATATGCAACTCCTCGAAATATTTCCGGAAAGGATGAATATCGTCGTGGAAACCCTTTGCTCCGGCTTGATATACCTGGGTGATGGCCGTGATCATATCCGGACTTCCCTGTACCGCCACGCGCTGCATATAGTGTTTAACGCCACGCACGCCGCCCATTTCCTCGCCTCCGCCGGCCCGACCCGGACCCCCGTGCACCAGCAAAGGCAGGGGCGATCCATGTCCCGTTGACTCGCGGGCGCAGGAACTGTTCAGCACCAGGATCCGTCCATGCCAGGGACCGGAGCCCAGCACATATTGCCGCGCCAGATCCGGATCGCTTGTTACAATTGAGCTTACAAGGGATCCCTTTCCGAGCCGCGAAAGTTCCAGCGCTTCCTCAGCGTTCTTATATGGCATCACCGTACTAACCGGACCGAATGCCTCCACTTCATGCGATGCCGTCTGCTTAAAGGGCTGATCGTTGGCCAGCAAAAGCGGACTCATAAACGCGCCGCGCTCGGGGTCGGCATCGATCAGCTCAACGCTGTCGAGCGATCCGTACACCAGTTGCGAGGCCGCCAGCAGCTTTTCGACCTGTTCCCGAACTTCAGCACGCTGAGTTTGTCCGGCCAGCGCCCCCATGCGCACTTTTTCATTCCGCGGGTCACCAATGGTTGTTTGCTGCAGGGATGCGGCCAGGGCTTTCCAGACCTCCTCCATCCGGTTCTCCGGCACGAAGATCCGGCGGATAGCCGTACATTTTTGTCCCGCCTTCACCGTCATCTCCTTGCGCACTTCTTTAATAAACACATCCCAATCGGCCGAACCGGGTTGCACATCTTCGCCCAGGATGATACAGTTCAGTGAATCGGCTTCCATATTAAAGGGCACTGACTCGCGGAGTATGGCCGGATGCGAGCGCAGCTTCAGTCCCGTTGATGCTGATCCCGTAAAGGTGACCACATCCTGCGATTGCACGTGATCAAGGAGGTCGCCGGCCGATCCGCAAATAAGCTGAAGGGCTCCATCGGGAAGAATACCCGAGTCAACAATTGAACGCACCACGGCTTCGGTGAGGAAACTGGTAACGGTAGCGGGTTTCACGATAGCAGGTACACCGGCCAGCCAGTTCACCGCCACTTTTTCCAGCATTCCCCAGACGGGGAAATTATACGCATTAATATGGATGGCCACCCCTTCCTTGGGCACCAGCAGGTGGGTACCCATGAAACTGCCGCCCTTGCTCAGGTTATGCGATTCCCCATCCACCGTGTAGGGCTGATCGGGAAACTTGCGGCGCAGGGAGGCATAGGAAAAAAGATTGCCGATGCCTCCTTCGAGATCGATCCAGCTGTCGGCGCGGGTGGCACCAGTCTGGAAGCTTATATCATAAAAATGGGGAAGATCTTTCTGAAGATGCAGGGCCAGGGCGCGAAGCATACGACCCCGCTCGTGAAAGCTCATTTTACGCAGAGCCGGATTGCCCACTTTACGGGCATAATCGGTCATGGATCGGAAGTCGAGTCCCTTTGAACTGGCAAGGGCCAGGGGTTCGCCGGTAACAGCATTGAAAAGCGGCTGTCCCTCTCCGTCACCGGTGATCCAGCGACCGCCGACAAAGTTTTCAAGTTTTTTCATAGCAAGCGTTTGTTCGTGCAAAATAGCTGAAATTGGATGGAATAGGTGGCGGGGAAAGGCTAAAACCCGCATATTTGCATTACGTAAACATTCAGATATGAAACCAGTCGTCCTGCTTGCCTCCGGAATAATGATCTTGTCGGCCTGTAATAGTGGTGATAACCATGCGCACCATCGCACCGACGGATTTTCCGATGTAGCAGCCACCCCTGAGGACAGCCTTTTCAAACTGGTGATGGAGGGGCATGATATTGGTATGGCAAAAATGGGACAGCTCAAAGAAGCCCAGAAAACCGCCCAGGCCTGGCTCGACAGCCTGAACAATACCAGCGGTCCGAATAAGGAAATCCTTCAGCAAAAACTGATGGACATTCAGGAAGATCTGAACTATGCCGAATACAGCATGAACACCTGGATGGAAGAATTCAGCATCGATTCGGCCAAAGACAATCAGGAAGTTCGTCTCACCTACCTCAAATCAGAACAGGAAAAAGTGGAGAAGGTAAAGAACGCCATCCTTGAAAGTCTGCGCGTGGCGGATTCTCTGTTTAAGAGAAAATAAGTTCGGTTATCCGAAATCGTTATTGCCCTTTCGCGCTCATCTTTTTTCTGAAATAAGTTCGTATCGGTTCGTCCACGAATTTCAACACGAGGTAAGCCAGTGCAATCAGCAATAGACTGCCGATGATGGTAATGAAGATCATCTCCTTCAGCGGCGGTTGGTATTTCAGCGTGTAGCTGTAGAAAATCCACATGAAGGGATAGTGCACCATATAAAGCGGATAGGAAATCTCTCCGAAGAAGCGGCAAATTTTTGCTGCCCGGCCACTCACCTGCGCGCCGGCACCCAGGGCCACCAGTAAGGGGAACCAGAGCATCACCACCAGTGGATCCACCCACCAGGTGGTGGATTCATTAAAGGGAACCATCAGTCCGAGGAAGAGCAATACACCAATTACCGGAAAGGGGATTCGGGTATTGATAATCCAGCTGGAACGATAAATCAGCATCCCGATCAGAAAGGAATAAAAGACGCGGATTCCGCCGCCCCAGAAATTACCGAGCCCCCAGCCAACGCTGATATTGCCGGAGCGATGCGATTCCCACCAAAGCAGGGCCACCGCCGGAATGGCGAGCAACCATAGCAGTTTGCCCCGAATCCGAACTAACACCAACGCATAAACGATATTTGCCATATATTCCCAGAACAGCGACCAGGTGGGCGCATTCAGGTGGAAGAAATTGCTGAAACGTTCCGGAACCGCAGGATAGGGAATCATGAAACAGGAGCAGATAAACATCAGGAAGGTTTTGACATTTCCTGTCGTTTGCTGCAGATCGCTGAACGGATCCAGCATAAATCCAAGCAGTCCGATTACGGAACCTATGATCACCAGCGGGTGTAAACGGATCAGACGAAGTTTGAAAAAGTTCCCCAGTCCGATTTTCTCCAGTCGCGAATCATAAGCGTAGGCGATCACAAAGCCGGAGAGACAGAAAAAGAAATCCACCGCGAGATAACCATGCGCGATAAAGTTTTGTGAGAAATCGGGGATGGCGATCTCCATAAAATGGAAGATCAATACCCCTAAGGCTGCCACGCCTCTTAAACCATCCAATACCAGGTAATGCTGCCTCGTTTGTAATAATTCCGGAGCCGGTTGGGTCGAATTCATCTGCCTGTACAATAATTTTTGCAAGTATAGTCGATTTGCATGGTAAAGGGGGAAGCATCAATTCACACGGCTCAAACGACATTTCAGATAGTTTCCCCTTGCCCTGGGGATGAATTGTGGTCAAATTTGCCAATTCTAACAGAGCCCCGGCATTGTGTATCCTCCTTAAATTCGATTAAATGACGCAGCCTCAACCATATAAACTTTATCTCTTTCTATACTTAATGCTTGCACCCATTATGCTGAAAGCTCAGCAGCAGGTGCAAACCCTCCGCGGACATGTGATCGACCAGCAATCAAAAAATGGAATTGCAGGTGTAACTGTATCCGTTGCGGGTACCAGTTTGGCTGCCGTAACGGATAACGCGGGAAATTTCAGCATTCCGAATGTGCCACTGGGACGTGTGGCCGTTCAGCTTACGCATATAAGTTATGAGCCTTCGCTGATTCAGAATATCGTGATGGAGGCGGGAAAGGAAACCATCGTTACGTTTGAAATGATAGAACGCCTGGGCGTGGTGCAGGATAGTGTGGTGGTGGTGGGGCGCCGCGAAAAACTCACCAGTCGCCAGATGGCAACGGTAAGTGCGTCGGAATTCAATGCGGAAGACACGCGTCGTTTTGCCGGTAGTCGCAATGATATCGCGCGGATGGCCTCCAATTTTGCCGGAGTCAACAGCGTAAACGATAGCCGGAATGATATCATTATACGGGGTAACTCTCCACTCGGACTGCTCTGGCGTCTGGAAGGTGTGGACATTCCCAACCCCAACCATTTCGGAAGTCTGGGTGCAACCGGCGGACCGGTGGGCATGCTTAACAATAACGTGCTTGGTCACTCAGCCTTTTATACCGGTGCCTTTCCGGCACAGTTTGGAAACGCAACAGCCGGCGCATTTGACCTCAGTTTACGTAAGGGAAATAATAATAAACGCGAATTTCTTGCACAGGTTGGTTTTAATGGCCTGGAGTTGGGTGCGGAGGGGCCGTTCAGCAAAAACGGGAAATCATCCTACCTCGTGAACTATCGGTATAGCATACCGGGTTTGATCAGTTCACTCGGGCTGGATGTCGGTACCGGAGCGGCCGTGCCCACTTACCAGGATATCAGTCTGAAGGTGGAACTCCCGACGAAAAAAGCGGGACAGTTCAGCGTATTCGGCATGGCCGGTACCAGCAAGATCAGTTTTGAAGGCGATCTCAAGGATACCGCCAATTTCTACAGTGATCCTTATAGCAATCTGGAAAACCGTGCGAAGATGGGGGTGCTGGGAGTTAAGCACAGTTTCTTCTATAACAGCACCACCTCTTCCATTTTTACCCTGGCCATGACCGGCAGCCAGGTGCTAACGCGCCAGGACTCGCTCGACAACGACAGAATTCCGCATAAGAATTACCGTGAGGATGGCCGGGAATGGCGTTATATGGCCAGCCTGGTCGTAAACAAGAAGTTCTCTGCCAGCGATCGGTTAACCATGGGGGTTACAGCAGATCAGTTACATTATAGTTATCGCGACAGTATTCGCGATGCCGACCACGGCTTCATTCCTTTCCTGCAGGAAAGAAATCACACCCATTTGCTGAGAGGGTTTGTGCAATGGCAACATCGTTTCAGTCCGCAGCTGACACTGAACTCGGGTGTATATGGTCAGTACCTCTTGTTTAACAGTACCAAATCAATCGATCCCCGTTTAGGTATCCGGTACGCGCTCAACAATAATACGGCCCTGAGTTTTGCTTATGGAGCGCATAGTCAGACCCAGACCCTGATGGCCTATTTCCACGAAACCCTGGAAAACGGACAATATGTACAGACCAATCGTGATTTGAAATTCACTAAGAGTCATCATTTTGTTGCAGGATGGGAGCAATCGCTCAAGAATTTCTGGAAATATAAACTCGAGGCCTATACGCAGTTGTTGCGCGATGTGCCCGTAGAAAGACATGCGAGTCACTGGTCGGCTCTAAATATCGGGGCCGGGTATGGAGCGGGACTGGAAGACAGTCTGGTTAATAAAGGCACCGGTTACAATTACGGTTTGGAGCTGACGGTTGAGCGGCCTTTCGCCGGAGGATATTATGCCCTGGCCACCGTTTCGCTATACGATTCCAAGTATAAGGGAAGTAATGGTGTAAAACATAATACCCTCTTCAATTCAAACTATTTGGCCAACCTGCTTGGGGGCAAGGAATGGCGCTTGAAGGATATGCATACCATCGCGGTGGACTTCAAGGCGGTGGTTGCCGGGGGAAAACGGTACACGCCGATTCTGGTAGAGGAATCGCGCCTGGCGCAGAAAGCCATTTATGACGAAGAGCGTTCTTTCGATTTCCAAAGCAAACTTTATTACCGGCTCGATATCAAACTCAGCTACCGGATGAACAACAAAAAATTCATGCAGGAGTTTTTCGTCGACTTCCAGAATGTGACCAATCGGAAGAATATTTTCAGCGAATGGTATGATTCGCGATCAGAGCGCGTGCGCACCACCTACCAGTTAGGTTTCTGGCCGAATTTCAACTACCGGATACAGTTTTAAGTTATTAAGAGATTAAGAACCAAACCAGGGCTATTCTTTCTCGTAGCTATATGCACTCAGGGAAGCCAGTTCTTCACGAATCATGGCTTCCCATTTTTTTTGGGCTTCGGCATCGGTACCAGCTTTGGTATCGCGATCGTATTCAAGTCGCCGTTGCGAGAAGGCCGTGGTGAAGCGTTCGTTGAGTTCGTCCACGAAGCGCAGGCTTTTGATCTGCTTTTTGTTTTCGTAGAGTGCTTTCCGGAACTGGCGCACATAGATTTCGCAGATATCAAAATTGGTCTGCTGAAACTGCAGGGCCTGCTCGCGGTTCTGAGTGGTATCTATCCAGGATTCGGCGGGTATGAAATAGTTATAAACTCTCTTGTTCAGGTTCCGCGAAAGAAGATCAGCCCCGCTGGCTTTGTAGGTGATGGCAAAGGAGGCGTTGGAACTTCCCTCCCCTTCCGTGGCCTTCCGGAACTGGAAATTTTCCAGGCTCAGCTTTTGCGTGGCACTCCAGGGAATTTCGGCCAGAGGTTTGGTTTGTGCCTGGGCGATGGAACTCATCGTGGCCAGGAAGGCCGATAATACTATAAGTATGCGGGATAACTGCCTGCTGTATATCATATTGCTCTTTTTTCTGGTGGGTGTGGAATGAACAATGGATAAAATATCAATATCCGGACCGTTTTTACAATTTAAATTCCTTTCGTAATTTACACCAGTGTGCGGCGAAATCGTTACCACCGGCGATTTCTTATTTTGACGCAATCGTTTGCCTTTTCATTCGCTCTCCTCTGTTTCCTATTTTTAGAACGAGGCTCTGGTCATGACCGAACAAACTGTACTTTATTTACAAAACAAGGTGGCATATACTGCTGATGAAGCGGCTTATAAACAGCTGTACCTGCATTTCCATCCCGGTTTGTATCGGCTAGCTTTTTCCTTCTTGAAGAATCCCGATGATGCGGATCTGGTGGTTTCCGATCTTTTATTAAAAGTATGGGAAATGGGCCCGCGATTGGGAACCATCGATAATCTTCGTTTATACCTCTTCAAATCTGCACGAAATGCCATATTTACCAGGCTGAACACCAATAAGGTGAAAAGGAACCTGGAGTCGGAGCAAGCCTGTGGCGAGATGCCGGCCAATGCGGGCATGCAGGATCCGGATCAGCGCATATTGCTAAGGGAAACCTCCAGACAGATTGAGAAAGCGGTGCAGCAGCTTTCGCCCCAATGCCAGATGGTATTCCGGCTGATCAGGGAGGAGGGACTTAACTACAAGCAGGTGCAGCAGGTGATGGACATATCACAGAATACCATTGAAACCCATATGCGGATCGCACTGAAGAAGATCCGCACCCAGCTCGAAGCCTATCTGGAAGGGAAGCGATGAGCTGCTCGCGCAAAGTGGAGGCCGCTGGTTTCCATCTCCCCGAAAAAAAATTTTGAAACCTATTCACGGCAGTGGAAATTTTTCCAGTCTTATTAGTAGCCTATGGACAATTCCTCACAAAATCGGTTTTTGGACCTGCTTGCCCGCAAGATGGCGGGAGAACTTTCGGAACACGAATGGGGGGAACTGCAATTTCTGTTAAGCAAGCATCCCGAATGGAGTTTCCTTTACAATGAAATGCAGAAGCCGGTTGATTTGCCGGACAACAGTCAGGAATTGGCTGAACAGTCCTTTGCCAGTCACTATGTTAGCCATATGCTGCTGGCTGAACGCAAATCGCAGGGGCATGGATCAGATTATGATACCGAACCGGTATATGAGGAGGCATTTGAAACGGAGGGGTTCTGGTCGTGGAACCGGATGGGTAAACCCACTGCGCTGCTGGCTTTATTAGGCGGATTGATGCTGTTGGGCTGGTTCATGTTGCGTCCGGATGCCGCTTCCGATTGGGATGGCTCCGGAAAAATGAACGAGATGATTACCCAAAAGGGATCACGTTCGAAAATTATTCTGCCGGATGGCACCTCCGTAATACTCAATGCCGACAGCCGCATCACCTATGGACAGGATTTTGCGAAAAACCGGGAACTCTCACTCACGGGGGAGGCATTCTTTGATGTGGTTCATGATCCCGAGCATCCTTTTGTAATCAAAACCGAGCAGGCTACGGTGAGGGTGCTGGGTACTGCGCTTAATGTTCGCAGTTATAAGCAGGATCAGGTTTTTGAAACGGCGCTGATCCGGGGGAAAATCGAAGTGAGTGTGGAGGGCTTGCCCGATAAAAAGATCGTGCTGTTGCCGAATGAAAAAGTGCGGATCGTAGTGGATTCAACGCTGGGAACCCTGCCGGCGGCGGCTGAACCGGCGCGTATGTATCCCCGTGAGATCCTGGTATCGGGGGTTACGATTCGCGATAGCATCATTACCGAAACCTCCTGGCTGGAAGGGCGGCTGAGCTTCGTGAACAAGCCGCTCCGGCAAATAGCCCGTGAGCTGGAACGCCAGTTCAACACAACCATTGAAATCCGAAACGATGCAGTGGGCGAATATCGCTACACCGGCTTGTACGATCAGGCCGAACTGCAGGACGTGCTCGAAATACTTAAACTTTCAAAACCATTCGATTATGAGATAGAAAACAAGAAAGTAATTATAAAATAAAAGGGAGAATGCTGGAACACTCTCCCCGGTCAACTTATAAGGTCTGGAAACCTTATGTATTACGTTAACTAACAAACCAAATGTATGGGAAAAATCACGTTTTTCCATAGTCGCCGGCGCGTGCCTATGGGTAAAATTCTGCTAATTATGAGGTTGTCGATCGTGTTGCTTTTGATTTCATTTCATGTATCTGCAAAGAACTTTGCGCAAAATTTCATCACCCTGCAGGTGACGGAGACCAAGCTCACCGCAGCGCTGAAAAAAATTGAGCGCAATTCGTCCTTTCGCTTTTACTACAGCGACGATGTATTGCCAAAAGACAAGCTGGTAAACCTTTCTGTAAACAATGCCGACATCAATGATGTGCTTAAGCTGATGCTCGAAGGCACTTCACTGAGCTGGAAAATGCTGGATGGAAACCGTGTGGTGATCGGTCGCTTCGCGGCGCTCAGCCAGAACAATTTTCAGCAATCTGTAAGCGGTGTGATACGCGATCAGCAGGGAAATCCGCTTGAAGGGGTATAT
>DATCJQ010000092.1:0-9384 GCA_036562745.1 Flavihumibacter sp. | reverse complement strand
CACTAAAAGGTGCAGCGCTGAAATAGCGGAAACTGCATTGGGGGTTGAGGCTTTTGATGGGGAATATTCATCAATTGAAAAACCTATTATATGGCAAAGTATTCTAAGAAAGCCTCCGATAAAGTGGGCGAGGTTATGAAGGATATGAAAAAAGGGAAACTCCGCTCGGGTTCAGGTAAGAAAGTAACCAGCCGTAAACAAGCCATTGCAATCGGACTCTCGGAAGCCCGGGAAGAAGGTGCTAAAGTACCGAGGAAAACCGCCTCTAAAAAATCCGCTTCGAAGAAGTCTGCCCGAAAATCAACTTCAGGCAAAACGGCTTCGAAGCGAACAGCCGTAAAAAAATCTGCATCGAAAAAAGCCGGAGCTAAAAAAAATGCCACAAAAAAGGCTTCACCGAAAAAGGCAGCAACGAAAAAGGCTTCACCGAAAAAGGCAGCAACAAAAAAGGCTTCACCAAAAAAGGCAGCAACGAAAAAATCCGCGTCGAAAAAATCGGCATCCCGGAAAACAGCTTCCAGGAAATCGGCAAAGCGGAAATAGTATCGCAGATGCCGGGATATTAATCTGTCATCTTACTTAACAGGTTGCCGGCGCTGTCGACAGTTAATTTCAATTCTTTCTTCTCCGATTTTAATTCGATTGCGTAACTCAGTTTAAGCCCTTCTGTTATTTTTTTCGCCTCATCGATGCGATAATTGCCGTATTCCTTCCTGATCAGGTCCAACACTTTCTGAGGCAGGCGCGATGGCTTGATTTCCTCCTGATGTTTCACCTGTTTTCCGGATTTGTCGTACCATACTTCATGGTCTGCATCATTTGCCAGTTCAAATTCCACTTTATAGAGTTCACCATCCAGTTTCCATTCGGCATCGCGGGCCGACATAAAATCCTTTTGAAAACTGCTCATTACAATGGGTGGTACCTGGTGTTTGGGAATCTCTTGTGCTGATGTGCAGCATACGATACTGATCAATGCAATTGTGGTAAGCAAAATATACTGTCTCATTGTGATTGGATTTTGACTACTAAGTTCCGCAATCATTTTGGAAACGGGTTAAAAGAAAATGTAATGTTTGGGGAAGGGAGAAGGAAGAAGGGTGAACGGAGGACGGAGAAGGGGGAAGGGAGGATGGAGAAGGGGGGAAAGAAAAAGGCTTCCAATTTCTTGAAAGCCTTTTGTTTCTGTGACTCCGTCAGGATTCAAACCTGAAACCTTCTGATCCGTAGTCAGATGCTCTATTCAGTTGAGCTACGGAGCCATTCCCTTAAAGGGAGTGCAAAGATAAGGGAAACTGATTTTAATTTCCAAAAAATCAAAACCAATTTCCCTGAAAATTTTTAGAAATGCCAGCGCACAAATGCTTCCATAGCAGCGTATTGTGTCAGACCAAGCGCGGCGTATTGCTTTGCTGTCTGGGCATTGCGGTCTTCGGCACGTTGCCAGAATTCGCGTGAGTCAGAACCCTGGAAGGGCACCATATCTTTTTGCGACTGGTGGATGAAAATGCCGAAACGTTTCTTGATCACCTGGTCGGGACTCATCGGGATGGCCATCTCAATTTCTTCCAGATTCCATTCCTGCCATGCACCTTTGTAAAGCCATACCCAACAATCCTTGATCCATTCATCACCTTCGGCTTTGATACGACGGAGCGATTCGAATACGATATCCAGACAAACTTTGTGGGTTCCGTGCGGATCGGCCAGGTCGCCGGCGCAATAAACCTGATGGGGTTTCACCTGGCGCAGAAGTTCCATGGTGAGACGAACATCTTCTTCGCCCATGGGTTTTTTCTCCACGCGACCTGTTTCGTAGAAGGGCAGGTTCTGGAAATGGATATTGCTATCCTTGATGCCCACGTACCGACAGGTTGCTCTCGCTTCACCACGGCGGATCAGTCCCTTTATAGCACGGATTTCCGGAGTATCGCTTTCGCTGGGTTTCTTATTTTTCAGGAATTCATTAGCGGCGTTGAGGATTTCACGTGATTTACTGCTATCAATACCCGAAATTTCTTCAAAGCCCACGGCGAAATCGATAAAGCGGGTCACAAATTCGTCGGTTACCGCAATATTTCCACTGGTTTGATAGGCCACGTGTACATCATGTCCCTGGTCGTGCAGGCGCATGAAGGTTCCACCCATACTGATGATATCGTCATCGGGGTGGGGAGAGAAAATCAGGCAGGTTTTGGGATAGGGCAGTGAACGTTCGGGATGGTTGGGGATCACCACATTCGGTTTTCCGCCGGGCCATCCGGTGATGCTGTCGCGCAGCATATAGAATACCTGCAGGTTGATTTCGTAAGCATCGCCTTTTTCAACCAGCAGATCACCAAGACCATGATCATTATAATCGCTATTGGTAAGGCTGAGGATGGGCTTGCCGGTTTTCAGGGCCATGCCAACCACCGCTTTTCTGATATTGGCGGGTGTCCACTCAATTTCACCGGTGAGCCAGGGCGATTTGAAACGGGTCAGTTCAGCGGCCGCCAGTTCGTCCACCACATAAGTGGTATCGTTGTGAAGCTGGAGCAGCGAAGCCGGTATCTGTTCGGTAACCTGATCTTCCACCGCTTTCTGAACCACGGGAGCTTTCATCGGCCCCCATGCCATCAGATAAATTTTCCGTGCTTTCAGGATGGTGTCAATACCCATGGTAATGGCCAGACGGGGAACCTCTGAGATATTGGCAAATTCGAAGGAATTGGCGATACGGGTGGAATTGTCGAGGCGGATCATCCGGGTACGGGAGAAACGGCTGGAACCGGGTTCGTTGAAACCGATATGTCCGTTGTTACCGATGCCGAGAATCTGTACATCGATTCCACCGGCGGCATCGATCATGGCATCATATTCGGCACAATGTTTTTTGATTTCGTCCTTGGGCAGTTCGCCGTTGGGGATATGTATATTTTCCGGCTTGATATCAACATGATTGAACAGCTGTTCCTTCATGTACCGGTTATAGCTTTGCAGTGCATCGCGATCAATCGGATAGTATTCATCCAGGTTAAAGGTTATCACATTGCTGAAGCTGAGTCCTTCTTCCTTGTGCATCCGAACCAGTTCTGCATAGACGGTTTTGGGGGAGGAGCCTGTTGCAAGGCCTAAAACACAGTTTTTACCTTCCGCTTGTTTTTGCCGGATGGCAGCCGCAATTTCCTGTGCTATGAATCGGGAGCCTTCCTTGAGGTTGCTGAAAATCCGCACGGGGACTTTCTCAAATGAATCTACCATGGTTAATTTAATTTGGTCTGTTTGCAAAATCTGGCAACGAAACTAAAATAAGTTACTTCACTACGGAAATCATTTTTTTCATGCTGCGGATGGCGAGATAGATCAGATTTCGGGCAACCTGGTAGTTGATTTCCATGATTTCGCTCACTTCTTCGTAACTCAGTCCCTGAAAAAATTTAAGGTAGATTACTTCTTTCTGACGATGTGATAATTTGTTGAAAGCGGCTAATAATAATCGTGCTCTTTCCTGTTCTTCCTCACGGTTAACCATGAAAGTGTCATGACTAAGTTCAAACACCATTTCGTCTTTTAAAAGACCTTCGCTTTGCAGGCGACGTTGGCCCAAAACCCGATACAGCTTGTATTTGAGCGATTTGAAGAGATATGCTTTGACAGATTTTACAACGACCTGATTCTTGGTTTTCCAGAGTTCGAGAAAGAGTTCCTGAATGCAATCTTCCAGCAAAACGGAATCGGAAATGATTTTGGAGCCGTACTGAAAAAGTGGGGTATAATACTTCCTGAACAGCTCACTGAAAGCTTCGCGGTTGCCCTGTTTATAGGCATCCCATAAAGCATTATCGGACGGTGCAGTTCTCAAGCTGTTAGGATGGTTTTGGTTTACGTGCAATCGTTTGTCTAAATTTATGGAGTATTTTTATTCTTAATATAAAAAATATTCGCCGGAAAAGTTACAAGAGCTCGAAATTTGTAACTATTATAGTAATGAACATCAAGTCATGAGTCAGTCGCTGGATAAGTTGGAAGAAATAATTAGTGATGAGCAGTTCCAATCCTGGTATTTCAATACCGACGCGGAAAAAGGAAGGATGTGGGAGGACAGGCGGAGGAGGGGATTGGTAGATCCGGCACTGGTGGCTGAAGCGATTGAATTGATGGATCAATTTCGGCTGAAGGAATCTGGTCCCAGCGATGCTGAAGTACTGGCTGCTGAACAGGGCCTCTGGAACGAGATTGCCACGCTGGAAGCCAATACCGAGATCGCCGGTGAAACCGTGCTGATTCCCTGGTTCAAACGTCCGCTTAGGGTGGCTGCCGCCGTTATATTGCTGGCAGGTGCCGGATGGCTGGCCAATTTGTACTTTAATCCCTCCGTTTCCACCTTCAAAACCAGCTATGGCGAATTGAAACAGAACCTGTTACCCGACGGGTCGGTAGTTACACTGAACGGCAATTCCTCGGTACGGTATCAGCATACCAATCTGGTGCATCGCAACCGCGAACTTTGGATGGAGGGGGAGGGCTATTTCGAAGTAACCCAACAACCCAATAAGGCAAAGTTTACGGTTCACCTGGGCAATCTCGATGTGGTTGTTACGGGCACCAGCTTCAATATTTATAATCGTCCGCATAAAACCGAGGTGCTGCTGACCACGGGTGCTGTAACCATCCATTCTCCGTCGACAGGAGATTCGCTCCACCTGGTTCCGGGGGAGCAGGCCCTGATTTCGGATGGAAAACTTGTTAAAAAAACCGGTAATATTTCGCAGGTAACTGGGTGGAAACAACGTACATTCATATTTGAGAACACCAGCCTGGAAGAAGTCGCCCAGTCAGTGGAAGTCCTGTATGGAATTAAGGTTCGGCTGGAAGGTGATACCACATCCAAACGAACCATTTCAGCGATATTACCGGCAGATAACCTGGATATTTTTCTTCAATCCTTGGAGGCAACGCAGGAGTTTTGTGTGAAAAAACAGGGCAATGATGTACTGATTGGACCGGCAAGACCCTAGACTGGGATTTCCCGATCGCTACTGCATTGCTTAATGAGACTCCGAGACGCTGCTTACATATTAAGGGCAGGCTGCATTCTGCTGCTGGTTATGGCTGTTGGCATGGTGAAATTTTGCCAGGCTCAGGAAGCTGCCAGGCCCCTCTACGATATTCTGCGGGAGCTCCACCAGAAAAAGGGTACCTATTTTCTTTTTGCACAGAAATCTTTCGGTGATAAGCAGGTGAAACCCTGCGAGAACCAGGATAGTTCCATTATACGAATACTGGACTGCCTGCTGGAATCTACCGGACTCGCCTATAAACAAATCAATGCCAGCACTTTTGTGATAGTAGCGGCCGATGAAAAGACCGAGGAAATCGGTCCGGCTGATTCCCAACGGGCAGCGGGCACTGTTCTGAGAGGAAGGGTAACCAGCCCCTCCGGCGAACCACTGGCCAATGCCAGTGTAATTATGGAGCAGGAGGGTCAGCGCAGCGGAACCACTACCGATGCAGCGGGGCGTTTTGAAATTCCGCTCGGATCGCCCGGGCAATTGCAGGTGAGCATTATTGGTTACCAGGCCTATTTCTTGCAGGTGACCGATCAACATTATGTGGCTATCCAGTTACAGCCGGTTCAGAAGGAAATGGAAGAGGTGGTGGTGACTTCCCTGGGTGTACATCGCGATAAAAAAACGCTGGGCTATGCCGTTAGCACTATTGAGAGTGACGCCATTAATAATGTAGGCAATACCAATTTCGCTTCGGCCCTTTATGGGAAGGCTCCCGGTGTGAGAATCTCGACCGCTCCGGGTGGTGCCACCAGTGCGGTACAGGTGCAGATACGCGGACTCAATTCCCTCAACTTTAATGCCCAACCCCTATATGTGCTGGATGGTGCCGTGATTCGCAATATTAACGAGAAGGGAATCGAAGGCATTAATAATAATGGATACTGGGACGATCCCCGGATCAGGGGGAATGGAATACTCGATGTAAATCCGCTTGATATTGAAAGTATCACTATCCTGAAGGGGGCAAGTGCCACTGTTTTGTACGGTTCCGAGGCGGCCAACGGGGTGGTGGTGCTCACTTCCAAAAAAGGGGTGAAACGCAAGGGATTGGGAGTTCAGGTAAATTATTCCGTGAACGCTGAAACCAGTGCTTTTCTTCCAAAATTTCAAAATGAATTTGGTCCGGGTTTGGACCGAATCAGCAATCTGGCTGAAGGCGCCACGGAAGAAGGATGGATGCCGGCCGATACGGATGGTGATGGCAAGGATGATGCCCTTCGCCCCAATTTCCTGGCCTGGGCTCAATTTGGTCCACCTATGGACGGAAGGCTTGTACAATGGTGGGATGGCAGCATGCAGCATTATACGCCCCAACCGGATAATTACCGCGATTTCTTTCGCACCGGCATGAATTCGCTGCTCAATATTTCATTTGCCGATCAGACCGATAAAGCAGCTTACCGGATGGCAATTACGCGGAACGATTATAAAGGGATCCAGGTGGGAGGCAGCCTGCAGCGCACCACATTTTTTCTGAATACCCAATATAAAATTGCCCCAAAACTCAAAGCCGATGTGGTACTGAGCTGGGTAAACAGTCGCGTCGAAAACCGGCCCATGCAACTCGTGCGGATCGTTTCGGCTTACATGGGGTTCATCAACCGCGCGGAGAAAACATCCCTGCTGATGAGCAATTATAAAACCAGCGAGGGATACAAATTTGTTCCCTGGAACCAGGCAGCACGCAATCCGGAGGAAGCATTCCGATATCCGGCCAAGGAGGAAGCGCTGAATCTACTTTGGACACAGTTGCGTAATAAGGAGGTCGAAAATCAGAACCGCTTATTCAGTGTGGCTACCCTCCATTACGAGTGGAGCAGGCAGTTCAGCATCCGCGCGCGTTTGAGCCAGGACTTCACCAGCTTGCATATCGATACCAAAAACTTCAGTGAATACCCTGAGCATTTTAATACCACCAGCAGCACCGGTGCCTATGGATATTCAACCGGACAGTACAGCCTGGTGTATGGCGATTTGCTGGCCACCTGGGAGAAGCAGTTCAACAGCGATTTCAAACTGAGTGCGAATGGCGGTTTCCAGATCAGGGAAGAAAAATATACCGATCAGTCTTCGTTCACCACCGGGGGACTTGCCAAGGAAAACTGGTTTCATCTCAGCAATTCCTATGGTCCGATTCAGAATGAATCCGATCGAAGCCATAGTTTAAAATATGCCTGGTTGGGATTTGCGCAGGCATCGTATAAGGATATCTATTTTCTGGAGCTGGCTGCACGGAAGGAGCATTCGTCCACGCTCCCTCCTGGAAACAACAGTTATTTTTATCCTTCCGTAAATGGCAGCTGGCTGATCAGCGAAAATTTCAAACTGCCTGAATTTGTCAATTATGCCAAACTGCGTGCCAGTTACGGCCTGGTGGGCAATGCACCGCCACCCTATACATCTGCGATCAGTTATACTCAGCAGGTGCTGCCCACGCAGTTCGGAAACGTGCCCTCACAGCAGCCGCAAACCCGATACGGGAACAACCGGATTCGTCCGGAGTTGAAAAAGGAAATCGAACTGGGCTTTGAAACGGTGCTATTGTCGAACCGCGTGGGCATCAATTTCACCTGGTACCATAACCGCACGCAGGATCAGATACTTCAGCTGACGGTTCCCTCCAGCATGGGAGCAGCTTCGCGGCTGGTTAACAGTGGTACGCTCTATTCCAGAGGGGTGGAACTGGGGCTCGACTTTCTTCCCGTGGTAACCAGGCACTTTCAATGGAAATCCAACCTGAATTTTTCAAAAGTTACCACCCGAACCGCCAAACTGGCCAATGGTGTGAAGGAAATGGTTTATCAGGAACTGGAACAGGGTGCCATCCGGATTATGGCGGAAGAAGGTAAGCCTGTTGGTAACATCTATGTATATCCGAAAAAGAGGGATGAATACGGAAATCCGGTCGTGGGCAGCAATGGTCTTTATATCATCGACAAAACACGTTATGAAAAAGTCGGCAATGTAATGCCCGATTTTATCGGTGGTTGGATGAACAGTTTTCGATACAAAAATATCAGTCTGGATTTTATGCTGGACTACCGTGTCGGCGGACAGTTGGTGTCACCTTCCCTCAAATACAATCTGGGGGCGGGGATGTACGAATCGACCCTGAAGTATCGCAACGAGAAATACGGTGGGTTGCCTTATTATATTGATGGCGATGGGAATAAGGTTTTGCTGAGCAGTCATCTTGAGTCTGGTCCGAATGGCAGCAAGGTTTATCACGACGGACTGGTATTGCCCGGTGTGGGACTCGACGGCAAGCCAAACAAGGTGGTGGTGGATGCTGCCTATTATTATATGAATATGTTTTACTGGGGCCCGAATGCTTTAAACGGAGAGGGGGCGATATACGATAATAGTTATATCAAAGTGCGGGAAGCCAGTATCAGTTTCAATCTGCCTGCGAAAAAACTGGCCAAACTGAAATTGCAGTCGGCAAAACTTTCCCTGATAGGAAGAAACCTGTTTTACGTATGGCGTACCCTCGAAAACCTGGATCCTGAAACGCCGATAGGTACGGCCTGGACCCGTCAGAGTATTGATGATGGTACCACGGCCGCCACGCGTAGTATCGGATTTTCCATAAACCTTGGATTTTAAATGCGAAGCCGGATACGATATATAATTTATTGCACCACAATGCTCATATTGCTGGGCAGTTGCTCCAAGAAACTGGAGAAGCTGTACTATGATCCCGATGAGCTGGCCACGGCGAAAATAGAAAAGCTCTTCACGGAGATGCTAAACAACGACCGGGTTCGTCCTTCTTACTGGGAGATGCGCACGTTTGCGGTCATGCATTCGGCCATCTATAGCCAAACGGTGGGTTTTCTGAACACCACGGGGGTGTTTCAACAAAACCTGAATTATACCGAGGGGAAATGGAATGATTTCTATCGTCCGGCGGGCAATGGCTCCGGCACCCTGGCACTATACCGCGAAATGCAAAAATTGTATGAAGAATTGTCGGGCTCAGATCGCATACAGGCCACTATCTTCCTGAAAGCTGCCGCAGTTGTGTTGTACGATCAGGCCTGTCAGATGGTCGATCTTTGGGGTGATATCCCCTTTAGCGAAGCCGGCAGTCTGAACCTGAATGGCGAAGCCGTTATGGCCAAATTTGATAAGGGAGAAGATATTTACCGCGAAGCCATCGATGTATTGTATGAGTTGAATGACTATTTCGCAACGGTGCAGCCGGATCTTTCCACGCAGAACCTGTTCCGGACTCAGGATATTTTATTGCGGGGAGATGTTACGAAATGGCGGCGTTATTGCAATGCCCTTCGTTTGCGATTGCTTATGCGTATCTCAAACGTAATGG
>DATCJQ010000090.1:0-1518 GCA_036562745.1 Flavihumibacter sp. | reverse complement strand
CTGTTGCGCTGTCGGGACCAGTTGATGCGGGCACATTTCAGAAAAGAGAACTGGGAACGTGCCATCCATTATGCCAAACTGGTGCTGACCTTCGAAAAATTGCCTGCCCGTACGGCAGAAGAGGCGCATATGACATTGGCCCGATGTTACTATAAACTGGATGAAGGCGAAAACTGCCTGGCTTATTCCCGCAAAATTTTATCGGAATCCGGTTCTGAATATGCGGCCGAAGCGGCGTACATGATTGGAGATGTATTGTATAGAAAAGGGGAGCATAAACAAGCCGAACGGGAATTGCGCAAAGCTGTACAGACCATGGGTTCATACCGTGACTGGATGGCGCGCACCTTTATCCTGCTCAGTGACATCTATATGGCCATGGATGATCTGGTTCAGGCCAAGTCTGTGCTAAAAACCGTGATCGACCGACATGACGGACCAGATTTGGTAGAGCTGGCCAAACAAAAATACCAGATGATTGAAGAGGTAGAGCGGGAGAGAAGCCGCAAACAGTTTGAAGATGCCATGGATCTTGATTTGAACGAATGATGAAAGCAATTATAATATCCGCAGGTTTATTGCTGGCTTTCACGGCCGTAACTGCCCAGACTGGGGGCAATTCGCCAATTCAGGAAATTAGTACCGTATTTACCGGTTTTGAACCCCGGCTGGCGGAAGTGAACAAAATTCAGGAAACACCTGTAATTCAGGATACCTTTCCTACGATAAAGGATACCGCCTATTCGCTGCTGCTGAGAAGCCATCCCACGGTTTATGTGCCAGACACCATTCAGGCTGTGCGGTTAAAAGGGGAACCCCTGAAAAAATTGCATCGCTTGTTTATTCGCGGTGGATTCGGAAACTATACCTCCGTGCTGGGAGAGATACGGTTTAACTCATTGCGAGCCAAGGAGAATGGGTATTTCTTCAACTATTTGCACAATTCCTCTAATGGCTCCATTTCCAGGGTTGGAAATACGCAACTGAGTGATAATGTGCTGGAAGCCGGATATCAGCATCGGTTCAAACAACTTGCGCTGGGTGTAGAAGCAACTTACAAAAGAAACGGCCTACATTATTATGGATACGATCCGGATTTATATCCGGGCATTCATGAAGATTCCACCCGGCAGCGATATTCCATGGCTACGGGCATGTTCTGGCTCGGGAGCCGTCACCGGACTGATTCTATTCGCATGAACTACCAGGTAAAAACCCAATTTTACCACGTTTCTGATCTGTATGGTACTCACGAAAACGTATTCAAACTGCGTGCTAATCTGAACCGGTTTACCGACCTGTTTGCGCATGAATTTCTCGGAGGAAATCTGGAATTTGACTACAACTCCCTGGTTCGCCAGGAACCGCATGACAGTTTGCGAAATGGCTGGATCACCACCCTGAATCCTTATTTTAAGATGGGCGGTTCATTCTGGAAACTGCAAGTGGGTGCGGCTTTCATATTTGCCGGGGCTGATTCTGGATTTTTTGCGGTATATCCTCGTGTGAACGGAAAGT
>DATCJQ010000081.1:0-5460 GCA_036562745.1 Flavihumibacter sp. | reverse complement strand
ATGCGGATCTGATGCGCATCAATGGTATAGCCGGACAAACCGCTGAATTACTGGAAGCAGCTGGTGTGGATACAGTAAAGGAGCTGGCCACGCGAAATGCATCCAACCTTCATGCGAAACTTCAGGAAGTAAACAAGCAATACGGATTATCAGGCAGAGTGCCTTCACTGGAAACGCTGGAAGGCATGATTGCAGAAGCCAAACAACTGGATCAGAAAGTTTTCCATTAAGGATATCGCTACCCCGGCCCGACCTGCCAAATTTGGCGCAATCTTTCTTTTTCACCATTAAACCAGAATAGTTATGAAAAGAGTTAGCAGTTTAATTTGGGCAGTACTGATAGTCGGGCTGCTTGCATTCACGGGATGCAAACCCAAGGATGCGGATATCGAAAAAAGTCTGACAACCGCTCTGGGAGCTTATCCAGGTGTGCAGGCTTCCGTTAAGGATGGCGTTGCCACGCTCAGCGGGCAGGTAGCTGATGAAGCCACCCGTTCAGCAGCTGAAGAAGCCGCCAAAGGAGTAAAAAATGTAAAATCCGTCAACAACCTTCTTACCGTCACTCCGCCGCCAGCTCCGGTTGAAATCAATCCGGATACTACCTTGCAGGAAACCGCCAATGCGGCCATTTCCTCGCTGAATTTGCCTAAGGTGCAGGCTTCGGTGCAGGATGGCGTCATCACGCTTACCGGCGAGATCAAAAAAGCCGATTTAAGAGGATTGATGACCAAACTCAACGAGCTGAAACCCAAGAGTATCGACAACAAATTAACCATCAAATAATCAGTTTATGGCACTTCAGGATACCAAATACAAAAGCCTGGTGGATCTGGCTGCGCGCGAAGGTGTAACCAATTTACAGGTAAGAGAACAGGACGGTGTATTATACATTGACGGGATTGCACCCTCCGAAGCGGTTAAAGATGCGATCTGGGATCATTATGAAACCCTCAATCCCGACTTCCGCGACTCGGACCTGATTATGAATCTGAGCCTTGCCGAAGGGGCTGAGGAAACCTATACCGTTAAGCCGGGCGATAACCTTAGTAAAATTGCTAAGAACTATCCCGGATTGAAATGGCAGGACATCTACGAGGCCAATAAAGATCAGATCAAAAATCCCGATTTAATACAGCCGGGCTGGAAGCTGAAAATACCACGTAAGTAATTGATTTATAATGCAGGAAGCCCCTTTCCTAGGGGCTTCCTGCTAAAGTTTATCCAAAGTTTATCCACAGCTGAAATATTTGAACAAGAGGCAACGTTTTTGATATACCCTAACCGTTGAAGCTTGTTAAAAAACCAACTATATGCAGCTCTCACGTGTATCCGTATCCTTAATGGCCCTTTGCGCAATGGGCCTGCTATCCTTTTCCGGGCACAATTATCGGACTGCCCGTTTCAACCGCCTCAATTCGGAACTCAATGGTACGCCGACCATCCTGGTGGATAAGTCTGATTATGAGCTGAGTGTATTTGATGACGATGGCTGGTATGCCACTTATCCGGTAGTTTTTGGTGAAAAAACCCTGGGCGACAAAATGTATGAAGGCGACCGGAAGACTCCGGAAGGCGAGTACAAAATCGTTTCGAAGCGCCCCCACGACAAATGGGGAAAGATCATGCTCCTCGATTATCCCACCCCCGCTGATTGGGCGAAGTACAATGAGCGAAAAGCTAAAGGCTTGATTCCCAAGGGGAAAGGAATAGGCAACGGGATTGCCATTCATGGTACTTGGCTGCGGGATGATATGGCCGTGGATTATTTCCAGAACTGGACCAACGGCTGTGTTAGCCTGAAGCGGTCGGAAATGGATGAATTGTTTGAAATGATCCCGATCGGTACAAAAGTTACAATACGAAAGTAATTTTGTACCAAAGAAATATATTTGTTAAAATAATAGTCATATCTTGGATATGACTATTTTTGTTTGTGAATTTACCATAAGTCTTCATATCCTCAGGAAAACACAGTTTCCAACTTTCTTGTAAAAAACCGCACTCCCCGGGCCTGCGAACTGTACCCAAGTACTTCTACTTGGGCACCTGTTTATTTATTAAAACTGTGCAACCCATGATGATAAATATTCGTAAACACTCTACCATGAGAAGACTTCTACACTTAACTATCCTACTCTTAACATTCTCGTTCGCGGCCACTGCCCAAAATAAATATTGGGTTGCGTCTGCGCCAGGCAACTGGTCGAACCCCGCCAACTGGTCGAACAACTCCGGTGGTCCTGGTGGAGCAGGTATTCCTCTGCCCAATGAAACAGCTGTATTTACCAGTGGTGGTTTAGGCGATTGTATCATTGATATTCCCGCTACCATTGTTGGCGGTATCAGTGTTGCTACCAGCTATACGGGCACCATTAGTCCTTTAGCCCCGGGCTACATTATGAATGTGACCGGCGTATTCGGTATTGCAGGCGGAACATTTACAGCCCCCTCCACACTTACAGTTGCTGGCATATTCGTTCAGAACAACGGTGTTTTCAACAGCGGTGACAATGTATTTTTCAGCGATGCGGTAACCTTCAACGGAGGTACTGCCAATCTGAATAACGGCACCCTGCTTTTCAACCGTAACCTCACCATCAACACTATTAACCATACACTGAATCCCGGAACCAGTACAGTGGTAGTGGGCGGTGATGCTGCGAGTTCATTTCATATCGATGGAAACAATGCCGGTACAGTAAGTTTCTACAACCTGACATTGAACAAAACCAATACTGCTTCAGACAACCTGAACATCGGTGTTGGTGATGCCATCGTTGTATTAAATGATTTCGAAATTCAGAACGGTTACTACCGTGGTGCCAACTCTACCCTGCAGGTGGGCCGTAACTTCACACTGTCAACCACCTCCAAAGGTGGTATCGCTAACCTGGAGTTTATCGGTACAGAAGATGGCGTGGCCACTATCAACTCTCCCTGGGTTACAGCAGCATCCGGTATGGGTACAACCGTGGTTAACAAAGATCCGAATGCCACCCTTTCTTTCGTAACTGACCTGCCTTCCAATACCATTAATTTCAGCCAGCTCGCTAACGGAACCTTTACCGTAAACAGCGGTATTATCGATTTCCCCGATGGCGATGATGTGGACTGGATTTATAACAACTTCGTGATCGGTGCCAATGGTACTGTAAGCGGTACAAACGGCAACATGATCATTCGTGGCAACTTCCTCAACTCCGGTAATTTCATCGGAAATACAGGAACTGTAACCTTCGAAGCAAACACCACCCGTTCTTATTCAGTAGGCACTGCTGCTGAAAACGGAACTACTGAATTCTACAATGTGGTATTGAATATCACCGGTGGTAATACGCTGAATATCCAGGCAGGTGACAGACTTTCTGCCGCCAACAACCTGACCCTGCAAAACGGATACTTCTTTGTACCTGGTGGTTCCATTACCAATCAGGCTTTTGTTCGTGTAGGCGGAAACCTGGTGGTAACAACCGGTTCAAACAATATGCCGCCGAGCATTCACCTGGAATTCGGTGGTCCCAATGCTCAGACCGTAACCTTTGCAGCCGGAACAGAAAGCTATTTCAACGGAAACATTTCCTTTGTTAAGACTGCGCCCAATACTGTAACACTCAATTCTCCCATGGAATTGAATGCTGCGAATCAGACCGTTACATTCAACACCGGTATTCTGGTAACAGATGCCACCAATATTATGCATTTCGCCAGCAATGGTGCTGTAGCGCTGGGTGGTAATGCGGGCAGCCATATCGCCGGTCCGGTTATGAGAACAGGTTCTACCGCGTTCACCTTCCCCACTGGTGATGGTTCAGTATATGGTCCCATTCACATTAGTGGCGGCGGATTCAATACCGGTATCACTACCGCAACTTATCTGGCTCAGTATTTCAACGATAATCCCGATGGCACCTATTCCATTGAGCAGAAAGCTCCCGGTACTCCGGCTGATCTGAAAGTGAGCGAGGCTGAATACTGGATCCTGGATCAGTTGAATGCTACACCTGTTACTGCTCCCCGCGTTTGGCTCTCTTTTGAAGATGCCCGCAGTGGTGGTGTAACCGATCCTTCTACCCTGGGTGTAATTGGTTGGGAATTCCCCGGATGGTGGCAGCTGCTGGGTAACGGTGGTCTCCAGTCAGTTGGCGGTGTTGATTTTATTGCCACCGCTCAGGCCAATGTTGGACTCGTTACTTCAGGTACTCCCGTGTTCACCCTGGCTACCATCGATACAATTGCCAACCCGCTGCCTGTAACCTGGCTGAGCTTCAGCGGACGTTACTATGCTGGTGCGGTTGAACTGAACTGGAGCACTTCCATGGAACTGAACAACGAAGAATACACAATCGAACGTTCTGCTGACGGACACAACTTCACCGGCATCGGAAATGTTGCAGGCGTAGGAAATACAACCAGCATTTCCCGCTACAGCTTCAAGGATGTTAGTCCGTTGAACGGTACTTCTTACTACCGCATCAAGCAAACTGACCGCGATGGTAAGTTCAGCTACAGCGATGTGATTCGCATAACAGCTGGTGATGCCGTTGCCAAAGGCCTGCGCATCTTCCCGAACCCGGTTGCAGCCAAACTGCCGCTGACACTGGAAAACGGAAACTGGGCTAATAAGAAAGTAACTGTTACCATCTACAACGCAATCGGTGGAATCGTTCGTCAGGAACAACTGACATTCGGATCCGACAGCCGTGCCAAACTGAATGTGGATGGTCTGCAAAAAGGCAGCTACTTCATCACCACTTCAATCAACAACGAAAAACAAACACTCCAATTCTTCATTCAATAAGAATTGAGGGATTATAAAAAAAGACCGCCTGGATTCAGGCGGTCTTTTTTATTATTGCCGGGAATGCTTTACCAACTTGTCAAAATATTAATGAGCACTGCCACAGGCATCTTTTATAAGGAGAGATGCATCAGCGGCATGCAAAATATTCCGGCGAAAGGCCCGGCCCTTCTGATCGCCAATCACCCCGGTTCACTGATGGATGCCGCCTTACTGGGCCTCTCCTTAAAGCGCCCCCTGCATTTTTTTGCACGCGGCGATATCTTTCGTCATCCGCTGGCGCGGAGGGTGCTGAAGGCGCTGCACATGCATCCGGTCTTCCACCACCAGGAGGGTCGCCATACGCTTGGGGCAAATGACCACAGTTTTGAGATCGCCATCGAATTGCTGAAAGCGGGAGAGCTTGTGTTGTTTTTCCCGGAAGGTTCCAGCCATATTGATTATAGTCTGCTTCCCTTCAAAAAAGGAAGTTTCCGGCTTGCCTTGCAAACGGCGGAAAAATCGGGTCATTCGCTGCCGATTGTTCCCATCGGATTTCATTACGGACATCCCACCAAACCCTTTTATAAGGTTTGGATCAATTTCGGACGGCCTATAGACGCAAAAGAATTTTTATCGATTTACCTCGACCATCCTGCGAAAGCGGTGAAACAGCTCTGCGA
>DATCJQ010000077.1:0-24334 GCA_036562745.1 Flavihumibacter sp. | reverse complement strand
CTGCTGACCACTTTCGAAGAAGAATTGTTGCAGGTATCGCTTAAACCCAGTGAAGTGGCAGGACGATATACCATTTCCGTGAACGATCAGATTGTGTTCGACCGCAAGCGCGATGGCGGCTTTAAGGAGATAAAGGAAATCAAACAGTTGGTGCGCGATCAGGTGGCTCCGGGCAAATCACTCGGGCATGCCGACCGGAAACCGGAGCAAAGCAATTAACTGCCGCAATCAGCATACCATGGCCGATATCGGTCTGATGATCACTGGTTCACCGCAGGCGAGCAGGCGCTGTTAAGCGGCGACTCCTGATCAGGCTGCAGCAAGATGTGACACCAGTACTTTATAGGGATCCTGGCGCAGCAACCTTACCATCGCATCGTATAATTCAGGAAGATCGTGACGGAAGCGCACGCTGTTTTCAAAAAACACTTCCACGCAAACAGCCCAGAACTCGTGATAATTGGTGGCCGCATATTCGCCCAGAATGGTTTTCCGCCCCCGCTGCATGTCCTGAAAAATCGGACGCGCCACGCGGGAGAAGTTATGGAACTCCTTCTTGAAATGTCGATCCTCATCGGTGCGGGTAATGAAATTCACATAAGCCAGGGCATGGGCCATTTCATGCAATCCTACATTACTACTGTCGTGCGCGCTGCGAATTCCCTCGAGGAAAGCATGCCAGGAGAGATAAATCCCCGAGCTGTCGACATGTCCCACAAAAGGCAATGAGTAGTATCCGTAGTGATAGTCGTGCTGTAGTACATAGATATCGCGGAAATAGTTGAGTGAGAAATTCTCGAGCCCTAGTGTCAGCTGGGCGGCGGTTGCACTGATCAGCACGGGCATCTCATCTTTTCGCTCCACTCCCACATAGTGGAATTTTTTCGAGCGGAAAAACAGGTAGGCGCGAAACAGCCATTTATGCTGGGTGGCTTCATCCACTTTATTGAAATACCGGATATTCGAAGAGATCAGCTTCCGGAAATACGGTTCATGCTGCTCGAAGCCTTTACGGCGACGGTAGATTAGGAAATTTTGCCAGCGGCTGTTCAGCAACTCTGCCAGAAAGATTGTGCTGAGCACCAGCAAAAAGATGATCGCGATTTCCATAAGGGTCAACTTTACGGGTAAGAAAATCGTAATTGTCTTGCTGGTTAAACACAGAAATGGATACAGGCCTTTCGAAGAGGAGACTGGTACGGATTAATAGTGCAGTTCGAGTATAGGGGGAATAATCATCCCCAAGTTAAAATTAGATTCCGAAGAATAAAAGAATTTTGCGCTTAAATTCCCTTAAAATCGAGGTTTTCGACGAATGGACGGTCTTATGCGGGTTTTACCGTAGTAATTTCCAGCGGATCCTGGTTGAGCAGCACACAGAGCGATTGGTATAATCCCGGTTCCTGCTCTTTCATCTGCGTCGGCCTTTCAAAAAAGGCACCGATTGACTCAGCCCAGAACTGGTGGAGATTATTGCCGGCAGCGGGTCCGAGGAATGATTCGCCCCCTTTCCGCATCCGGGTATAGAGCGGATAGGCCTCCTTCAGGTAGTTTTTGAATTTGACCCGAAACTCTTTCTCAATCCGCGCTCTTCCCATGAGTGCGCCGTAGGTGAGTGCGTTGGTCATCTCATGCAGTCCCATATTGGCCCCCTCGTCATATTCCTGATAGCCATTGAAAAAATGTTCCCAGCTCAGGTAGATGCCCTGCAGGCTCACATGGTCACGAAAAGCCTGTTTATGCCAATCGACCTGGTAAACCGAGCCAGACACGTAGATCTTGTCGAAAAAATCCAGCCGGAAATCCTTGAACCCGAAGGTAAGCTGCACTGCGGCGGAACTTATCAGGAGGGGGATCTTGGGATCGGGTTCGAGATCGATGTATTTAAATTCTTTGTAACGCATAAAATCCATTACCCGCCGGAGGAAACGAGCCTGGGAATCGAGATTCAAGGCACGGTAATAGCCATTATGCGCGCAAAGCCAGTCGTGATGCTGGGCCCAGTCGGGCAGCAGCAGTCCGGTACCCTCGGGCGAGGGACTATTGGAGTCGCGTGCCATGCGATGGTAGTCGTAGCGATACCGCTCCCAGCTCCAGATCAGAAAAACCAGGAGGCTGCTTGAGCCCAATATGGTTATTAAGGTAATCATGCTACATTTGCACCTCAGCAACAAACCGAAAATATAAATTCTATATGTATAGATCGCATACTTGTGGAGAATTAAATCTGTCAGCCGTTGGAAAGGAAGTAACACTGGCCGGTTGGGTGCAAACCATCCGGAAATTTGGCAGCATCACGTTCGTTGATTTGCGCGACAGGTATGGCATCACTCAATTGCTTTTCGGCGAGGAACTTACCCCTCAGCTGGATGAGCAGCCCCTGGGTCGGGAATACGTACTCCAGGTGAGCGGAACCGTAATCGAGCGCACCAACAAGAACAAGAATATTCCCACAGGCGATATTGAACTGGACGTAAAAAGCTTCAAAATCCTCAACAAATCGGCTGTTCCGCCCTTCACCATTCAGGACGATACCGATGGTGGCGATGACCTTCGCATGAAGTACCGCTATCTCGATTTACGCCGCAATGCCGTGAAACGCAATCTGGAACTTCGCTATGCCGTGAACCGCTCCGCCCGCAACTACCTGCACGAGAACCAGTTCATGGACATTGAAACACCCTTCCTGATCAAGAGTACGCCGGAGGGAGCCCGCGACTTCGTGGTGCCTTCGCGGATGAATGCCGGACAGTTTTACGCCCTGCCCCAGAGTCCGCAGACCTTCAAGCAACTGCTGATGGTGAGCGGATATGATCGCTATTATCAGGTGGTAAAATGCTTCCGCGATGAGGACCTCCGTGCCGACCGGCAGCCCGAATTCACGCAGATCGACTGCGAAATGAGCTTTGTGGAGCAGGAAGATATTCTGCAGATGTTTGAGGGCTTGATCAAACGCATTTTCAAAGACGTAAAGAATATTGATTACAACGAGCCGGTGCTGCGCATGAGCTGGAACGATGCCATGCTTCGCTTCGGTAACGATAAGCCGGATATCCGCTTCGGCATGGAACTGGCGAATTTGAAAACCGTATTCGAAGGACAGACCGGTAACGCTGAAGCGATCAGCCTCTTCGAAGCGAGCGGCTTCAAGGTATTCAACGATGCCGAGACCGTACTGGCCATCGCTGTTCCGGGTTGTGCAGAATATACCCGCAAGCAGGTGGATGAAATTACGGAGTGGGTAAAACGCCCGCAGATTGGCATGAACGGACTGGTTTATATCCGCTGCAATGCTGACGGAACCTATAAGAGCAGCGTCGACAAGTTCTTCAATGAAGAGCAACTGAAAACCCTGGCGGGAATTGCCAACGCGAAACCGGGCGATCTGGTGTTGATTCTGGCCGGCCGCGAGGAAAGAACCCGTAAGGCGATCAGCGAACTGCGCCTGGAAATGGGTGAGAGACTGGGACTGCGTCGCAAGGACGAGTTCAAACTGTTGTGGGTGCTGGATTTCCCGCTGTTTGAATACGATGAGGAAGCAAACCGTTGGGTTGCCCGTCACCACCCCTTCACTTCGCCCAAGCCCGAACATATTGAAGTGATGATCAATAATGATCCCACCATCCGGGATGCCGCCAATTACCTGCAGCATCCTTATGCGAATATCAAGGCCAACGCCTATGATATGGTATTGAACGGAAACGAGATTGGTGGTGGTTCCATCCGGATCTTCCAGCGTGAATTACAGGAAAAAATGTTTGCTGCTCTGGGCATGAGCAAGGAAGAAGCCATGCACAAATTCGGCTTCCTGCTTGGCGCTTTTGAGTATGGCGCGCCTCCGCATGGTGGTATCGCCTTTGGTTTCGATCGTCTTTGTGCCATTCTGGGGGGCTCTGAAAGCATTCGTGATTTCATCGCTTTCCCGAAAAACAACAGCGGTCGCGATGTGATGCTGGATGCACCTTCGGCCATCGACGATAAGCAGCTGAATGAGCTCTATATCAAACTGAATCTCTAACTCATCTCCGCCCGCCTTGCCTTTGGGCTTTGGCGGGCCATTATACCTGCATGAAAAATCTGCTGTTTTACCGGATACTGACCTATATACTGCTGGCGATCTCGGGCTTTCTGACCTTTATCGTGATCGGCTCCCTGCTGGCTGCACTGGCCAATCCGATGATGCTCCTGCCCGTGTTTCTGCTGGCCTGTGCCATCATCTACAGCTACTGCAGTTTCCGCTTCCTGAGCCGGGGAATCGATGCGCATATGTATTGCCGCACATCGCTGCGCGATCTGATCCGGGTAAACGCAATTGGCGCCATGGTGCTGGGTGTTATGATGGCGTTCAATGGCATCGCGCTTAAAATGAATCCCGCATTACTGGACCAGGCCCTCGAGCAGGCCATGGAAATGCAGCATACCCAAATGGAAGGCATGGAAGAAATGATGCAGGCCACCACGCGGTTTGTGGTCAATTTTATCCTGATTTACGGCATCGCACTGGTGATTCATATACCGCTTACGTATCGGCTCCTGCGCCAGCACGCCGACGCATTCGACACACCGCCCCTTGACCACTGATAGAAACCGGTAGTTTTTTGGGTATTGCTGTACATTTGTCGACCAATTTAGAGTCATGCCGATCCCACTAGCCGAGCGATTACGTCCAACCAGTTTGCAGGAACTCATCGGGCAGGAACACCTGACCGGAGAGGGCAGCATACTGCGGCAATCCATCGATCAGGGAAAGATTCCTTCCATGATTTTATGGGGACCGCCTGGTGTGGGTAAAACCACCATCGCCAATATTATTGCGCATACGCTGGATGTGCCATTCTATACATTAAGTGCGATATCATCGGGGGTAAAGGAAGTGCGGGAAGTGATCGAGCTGGCGAAAAAGCAGGACCGCGCCATTCTGTTTATCGACGAGATTCACCGCTTTAATAAATCGCAGCAGGATGCCCTGCTGGGCGCCGTGGAGAAGGGCACAATCACCCTCATTGGGGCCACTACGGAAAATCCATCTTTTGAAGTCAACAGCGCCCTGTTAAGCCGGGCCCAGGTATATGTACTGAAGGCATTATCGCCCGAGGCCATGGATAAGCTGCTGGAGGATGCCCTGCGCCGCGATGAATGGCTGCGCGGGCAGCAGATTGAGTTGAAGGAAACCGCAGCCCTGATCCGGATTTCGGGTGGGGATGGCCGTAAGTTGCTGAATCTGCTGGAGCTGGTGGTACAAACGGCAGCAGCCGCACTCGCCCATAATGCTGAGTCGAAAACTATTATCATCACCGACGAACTGGTTATGAAGGTTGCCCAGCAGAAAGTGGCGCTTTACGATAAGCAGGGAGAGCAGCATTATGATATTATATCTGCTTTTATCAAATCGATCCGCGGCAGTGATCCCAATGGCGCTGTGTACTGGCTGGCGCGTATGCTCGAAGGCGGCGAGGATATAAAGTTTATCGCCCGCCGGCTGGTGATCCTGGCCAGTGAGGATATCGGCAATGCCAACCCCAATGCACTTCTGCTCGCAAACGCCTGTTTTGAAGCGGTGAACAAGATCGGTAATCCGGAGGCAAGAATCATCCTTTCGCAATGCGCAGTATACCTGGCCTGCTCAGCCAAGAGCAACGCCAGTTATATGGCGATTGATGAAGCCATCGCCCTGGTACGCCAGATGGGCGATCTGCCCGTTCCCTTCCACCTGCGTAATGCCCCTACCAAACTCATGAAACAACAGGGTTATGGCGAAGGCTACAAGTATTCGCATAATTATGAGCAGAACTTTGCCGAACAGGAATATCTGCCCGATGCCCTGCGCGGATATACGATTTATAAGCCCGGAAAAAACGCCCGTGAGGAAGAAATGCGTAAATTCCTGCAACAGCGTTGGAAAGACAAGTACAAATATTAAGCTACCACTAACCAGCTACTACTCATGAAAAAACAACTGCTTCTGCCCTGCCTGCTGATGGCCGGCATCCTGGTACATAATGCTGCGGCTGAGGCGCAGACCATCGTACAGCGCGATCCGCTGATCGAAAAAATGGTGCGCCAGGTTTCCTCCGACTCCCTGCAATCCTATATCGCGCAGCTTGTCAAGTTCGGAACGCGTCACACCCTCAGCAGCACCACCGACCCTCAAAGAGGTATTGGTGCCGCACGCAACTGGGTGGTACAGAAATTCAAAGAGTTTGGCGCCAAAACCAACGGACGCATGGTGGCCTATGTTGATACGGTTACCATTCAGCCCGATGGCCGAAGAGTGAATCGCGCCACCAATCTCGGTAATGCGATGGGATTGCTTAAAGGCACTGACCCCAACGACAAACGCATATTCGTAATCAGCGCGCATCTCGACAGCCGCGTTACCGATGTGATGAATACCACTGCCGATGCCCCCGGTGCCAACGATGATGCCAGTGGGGTGGCTGCCGTTATCGAATGTGCGCGCATACTGAGCCAGTCTTCTTATCCGGCCAGCATCCTCTTCGTTGCCTTCAGCGGCGAGGAACAGGGATTGCTCGGGGGCAATTATCTCGCCGAAAAAGCGAAGCAGGAAGGATGGCAAATCGAAGCATTGCTCAACAACGATATCGTGGGCAGCAACAACAGCAGTGAAACCCGCGTAATCGACAACACCCGCCTAAGAGTGTTCAGCGAGGGACTGCCCGCCTATGAACCGGAGAAAAAAGCAGCCACTATACGAAACATGGGTTGGGAAAACGACGGCACCGCAAGACAGCTTGCACGTTATGTGAAAGAAATCGGCGAGCGATATGTTGATCAGCTCGAAATTAAACTGATGTATCGCAACGATCGTTTTCTGCGCGGCGGTGATCACAATCCCTTTGTGCAAAGAGGCTTCACGGCTGTACGTATAACCGAAATGAACGAAAACTTCGAACACCAGCATCAGGATATCCGGAAAGAGAATGGCGTGCAGTATGGCGATCTTCAGGCATTCATGGATTTCGAATACCTGCGCAAGAACACAGCGGTGAACCTGGCGGTACTGGCTAATCTGGCGGGATCCCCCTCCGTACCGCAGGAAGTATCCATCGATGTAAAAAACCTCACCAACAGCACCTATCTCCACTGGAAACCCGGAGCAACCGGCAAGCCAAAGGGCTACTATGTGTTAATGCGGGAAACCAGCGAAGCGCAGTGGCAGAAGAAATTCTTTACAACCGACACTTCGATTCGGCTGCCATATTCCAAGGACAACTATTTCTTCGCCGTACAATCGGTAAGTGAAAACGGTCAGGAAAGTCTTCCGGTCGTACCCCAGGTAAGCCGATAATAACCGAATTCTAATCGCCGACTATTATATATATGGAGATCCGTTGGGAACTGAAAAAATTCAATGAACTGAGTGCAGACAGCATGTACCAGTTATTACGCCTGAGAAGCGAGGTATTTGTAGTGGAGCAGCAATGCATCTTTCTGGATATGGATAATAAGGATCAGCATTGCCACCATTTATTAGGATGGATCGGGGAAGAACTGGCGGCATCTACCCGCCTGGTGCCACCCGGACTTTCCTACGAGGAAATCTCTATAGGGCGCGTAGTCAGTTCCCCCAGGTTTCGCGGAAAAGGCATTGGCCGGCTACTCATGGAAGAATCGATCCGGGCCTGTTACCAACTCTGGGGCAGGCGCAATATCCGCATCGGCGCCCAGCTATATCTTGAAAAATTTTATCAATCGTTAGGGTTTGTAACTGACGGAGAACCCTATCTGGAAGACGGAATTCCCCACGTAGAGATGCTAAGAACAGCCTGGTAATATCAGCAAGTAGTTTTACGAAGGTTAAAAAAAAGATTACGATGCTTATACGAGAGTGATTTAATCCCTCGTTAGTAGTAGTAATCCAAGTAACCGTTCGAAAACAAAATCTGATATTCATGAAACAACATTTACCCCTAATCCTGCGTAAATGTGCCGTAGCGATTGTTGCGTTAGCATGTACGCAGAGCGCCACCGCACAGATTGGGATCTTCAACAAACTGGAAGCAGGTGTTACTATAGGCCCCTCAAACTTCCTCGGAGATCTGGGCGGAAACCGTGGCAAGGGTACTACCTTTCTCAAAGACAATAACTTCAGCCAAACCAGATTATTTGTTGGTGCACATTTAACAGCCTATCATTCCCATCTGCTTGGATTCAGATTGGCTGCTAACTATGGTACCATATCCGGTGATGACGCAGCCATTAAAGGCATGGGCGGTTTGGAGGAAGCACGTCGTTTCAGAAACAGCAATTTCAAATCACGTCTGGCAGAAGCCATGCTGGTTGCTGAAGTATATCCCTCGGTGTTATTTGAAATGGATCCCGATGATATCTTCCATAAATTTCGTCCCTATGGTGTAATAGGTGTGGGTGTATTCCACTTCAACCCCATGGGTACCGATCCGCTTACCGGCGACTATGTTTATCTGAAGCCGCTGAAAACAGAGGGCCAGGGATTTGAAGAATATCCCGACAGAAAGGATTACAAACTGACTCAACTGAATATCCCGATGGGATTGGGATTCAAATATTTTCTGAGTGAAAAAACCAGTCTGTCCCTGGAAGTATTACACCGTAAGACTTTCACCGACTATATCGACGACGTAAGTACCACTTATATAGACCCCGATCTCTTCGACAAATATTTCGGAGTGGGATCACAGAAAGCACAACTTGCCCGTCGTATGGCGAACAAAACAGACCAGAGCAGCAGCGCATCTGCAGGGTATGGTCCGGGCCATCAACGTGGTACGCCCACACAAAACGATGCTTATTATTCGTTTAACCTGAAGCTGAGCTTTTTCTTACCAAGAACCAGCAACAGCGACCGTCAGATGAGATGTCCGACATTCCGGTTCTAAACCGAACTTGAACAGTTCTCATCCGAACTGAAAAGTTCTACACGAACCGAAACATGCTAAATCTGAACTAAAACGAAGTGCCTATGAAAAACAGGTTCCTGTATTGGCAACTTTGGATCATCGTGGCTCTGGGATTAACCAGTATCCTGGCCATAGCGGGTGAAAACAAATCATGGGTTGAATCCGGTCCAGCGTACAGGGACAGTATCATAATTCAAAAACTAAACAACAATTCAAGACATATTGTAAACATATACACCAATCAATCGCAGAAAGTATTGTTCTTCAGTGCGCGTGGTGAAGAAGGAAAAAACTACCAGTTTCTTTTGTTTCGTGAAAAAGGCAAACTCGTCACGCAGAGTAAAATAAAAAGCCGCGAAACAACCGTAGTAAGCAAACCTGAAAAAGGGAAATACTATTACGAGGTATTTAGTGAGAGTGTCCTTATTGAAAGCGGCATGATAACTGTCCAATGAAACTGAAAGAGCATCCCGATAAGCAGGCAGGGAAATTGATAAAATCCAATTATCCGGTTTATTAGAAACCTGATCCGTTCCCTATTGTTTGTACCCTTTATATGCAAAGATTTTATTAAGACTACCTGCCTTCCCTTATCGGACTTTAAAAAGATATGCCTGTCAACTTTTTTCTCATTGATCGTTAAGTTGAAAATTAAACCCCGCTTTCCTCTGATCGCGGGGTTATTAATTTTTACAATAATCTTCCCATAAAATCTACTGCTCCATTTCAATCTTCAGGAAACGGCCGGTATGGCTTTCTTTCACTTTGATCAATTCCTCCGGCGTGCCTTCGAATAATACCTGACCGCCACCATCTCCGCCTTCCGGACCGATATCAATAATATGATCCGCCACTTTAATTACATCCAGGTTATGCTCGATAATCAGCACCGTATTGCCCCGGTCAACCAGTTTATTCACCACATCCAACAAGTGTTGAATGTCCTGAAAATGCAATCCCGTTGTCGGTTCATCCAGTATATAAAAGGTCTTGCCGGTATCTTTTTTCGAAAGTTCCGTTGCCAGCTTCACCCGCTGCGCCTCCCCACCCGAGAGGGTTACCGCACTTTGTCCCAGGGTGATATAACCCAATCCAACTTCCTGCAATACTTTAATCTTGCGATACAGGTAAGGCACATTCTGGAAGAACTCCACCGCTTCATCCACCGTCATATCCAGCACATCACTGATCGATTTCCCCTTGTAGCGTATCTCGAGTGTTTCGCGGTTATAGCGTTTGCCATTGCATTTTTCGCAATGCACATATACATCGGGAAGAAAATTCATCTCAATCACCCGCATACCGCCGCCCTCACACATGTCGCACCGTCCGCCTTTCACATTGAAGGAAAAACGTCCCGCTGCATAACCACGAATCTTGGCTTCAGGCACCGCAGCAAAAAGCTGACGGATTTCCGTGAAGAAACCGCAATAGGTAGCCGGATTGCTTCGTGGTGTGCGACCAATTGGCGACTGATCGATTTCGATAACTTTATCGATATGCTCCAATCCCTTTACTGATTTATACTCCAGCGGTTTCTGCTTTGAGTTGTAACAATGCTGCGACAATATCGGATAGAGGGTTTCATTAACCAGTGTACTCTTTCCGCTACCGCTTACGCCGGTTACCAGAATCAGTTTACCGAGCGGAAATTTCACCGACACGTTCTTGAGGTTATTGCCCTTTGCCCCCTTTATCTCGAGGAAGGATCCATTGCCCTTGCGTCTTGCCTGGGGTATGTCGATATTTTTTTTACCGCTCAGGTATTGTGCCGTATCGGAGTTGGATTTCAGCACTTCCTGCGGCGTTCCCTGCGCAACAATTTGCCCGCCGTACTTGCCCGCACGCGGACCAATATCCACCAGGTAATCGGCCGCCATCATGATATCCTTATCGTGTTCCACCACCAGCACACTGTTACCGATATTGCGCAGGTTTTGCAGCGCCGTAATCAGGCGATGATTATCGCGCTGATGCAAACCGATACTGGGCTCATCCAGCACATAGGTTATACCCTGCAGCTGGGAGCCGATTTGCGTAGCCAGACGGATCCGCTGTGACTCACCCCCACTCAGGGTTTTCGAGGGACGGTTCAGGGTCAGATAATTCAGTCCCACATCCAGCAAAAACTGCAAGCGCTCACGGATTTCTTTCAAAATATCTTTTGCGATGATCTGCTGCTTGGGCGAGAGCCGCTTCTCAATGCCATCGAACCAATGGTAGAGCTTATCGAGGTTATAATCGCTTAACTCGGAAATATTCTTACCATCGACTTTGAACCAGAGACTCTCCTTACGCAAACGGGCACCCTCACACGAAGGACAGGTGGCCAGATCCATAAAGCTTTCGGCCCACTCGCGAATACCTTCCGAATTTGCAGTAGCAAACCAGCGTTTCAACTGCGGGATCACGCCCTCAAACTCTTCAGAGTACACGCGATCCGCACCCGCCGCCTCTTCGAAATCAAATTGCGACTGATCCTCCCCTGCTTCATTGGCGTAGAGAATCATATTCAGTGCTTCTTTGGGAAGCTCTTTCACCGGTTTTTTGAGATCGATTTTATACTTCCTCGCAATCTGCTGCACCTGCTTGAACACATAGGCTTCGCGTTCCTCACCCAGGGGTGCGATGGCACCATCGCGGATACTCAGATCCCAGTCGGGAATGATCTTCTCGAGACTGATTTCATATACCGTTCCTAATCCTTTACACGTAGGACAGGCTCCATAAGGAGAGTTAAAAGAGAAGCTATTGGGTGATGGCTCTTCGTAGGAAATGCCCGTATCCTCGCACATCAGCTGGCGGCTGTATTGCACCAGCTGGTTCTTATCGTTCAACAGCACAAACAGCAATCCCTTACCCACCTGCATGGATTTCTGCACGCTCTGGCTGAGGCGCAGTTTCATATCGGGCGTAACAGCCAGGCGATCAACCACCACTTCGATATCGTGAATCTTGTATCGATCCACCTGCATCTTGGGCACGAGGTCCCTGATTTCGCCATCGACCCGAACCTTGAGATAGCCTTTCTTGCGGATATCTTCAAACAGTTCGCGATAGTGCCCCTTACGTCCGCGTACCAATGGAGCAAGCAGACTGATTTTCTGTTTGGCGTATTTGGAGAATATATTTTCAACAATTTCCTCTTCGGAAAACTTGGTCATCCTTTTGCCCGTGTTGTAGCTATAGGCATCCGATGCCCGGGCAAAAAGCAAACGCATAAAATCGTACACCTCCGTAATGGTACCGACGGTAGAACGGGGGTTCTTATTGGTCGTTTTCTGCTCAATGGAAATCACGGGCGAGAGACCGGTGATACGATCCACATCCGGCCTTTCCATATCGCCCACAAACTGTCGGGCATAGGCCGAAAAACTCTCCATATAGCGTCGCTGCCCCTCGTTATAAATTGTGTCGAAGGCAAGCGAAGACTTTCCGCTTCCGCTTACACCGGTAAAAACCACCAACTGGTTTTTAGGCAGTTGGATATCTATATTTTTCAGATTATGTTCCCGGGCGCCAATTACTTCGATATAGTCCATCTCCTTCACCGACTCTTTTTTGCCTTTCTTCATTCTACAAATTTAAGACTTGCGGCGCTGGTGGAAGCAGGCAAATCCAAGCGTTCTGTTAATAGCATCCTGAGCCGCCGCGGGCGAATTGGGGACCGGGGGAGATAAGTCAATTTGGTAATTCAAAAATTCCCTTTACCTTTGCGCCAGTTCTTTAGAACATCGCTTATCAAGAAAGGCAGAGGGATATGGCCCGATGAAGCCTTGACAACCTGTTTCCTGCGGCAACGCAGGGAGTAAGGTGCCAAATCCAGCCCGCTATGCGGGGCAGATAAGTCAGATGAATGGCTTTTGCAGAAATTCAACTTCTTCATAGAGCTCTTCTGATGATTTATCGGGAGAGCTTTTTTTATATCTGCTCCTCCCGATTCACTTGGTAGGTGGTGTCGCTAACAACCTGTTTTTCAACATCAAAAAACTGTTTAACATGCAAGCGACAACACAATTATTGCACAGCATCCCGGTGGATGCACAAACCGGCGCTATTGCCGTTCCCATTTACCAGACCAGCACCTTTGTTCAGGAAGCCCCCGGCGTAAACAAGGGATTTGACTACAGCCGCACCAACAATCCCACCCGGCAGGAGCTGGAGAAGATTGTGGCCAAACTCGAAAAAGGCAGTGTGGCAGCTGCATTCTCAAGCGGACTGGCAGCCATTGATGCTGTAATCAAACTGCTTGAATCAGGCGACGAAATCCTGGCCGTGAATGATATCTACGGCGGCGCTTTCCGGCTCTTCGAAAAAGTGTACAAGAAATTCGGCATCACCGTCAACTACGTGGATATGAGTGATCTCACCGCCGTGCACCGCGCGATCACCTTAAAGACCAAACTGATCTGGCTGGAAACACCCACCAATCCCACCCTCAAAGTGGCCGACATTGCCGCCATTGCCGAAATCGCAAAACGTTACAAACTGCTGTTTGCGGTGGACAACACTTTCGCTTCACCGGTGTATCAGCAACCACTGGCATTGGGGGCCGACATCGTGGTGCACAGTGCCACCAAATTTATCGGCGGACACAGTGATGTTATCGCCGGACTCGTGGTGGCAAAGGATCCGGAAATCGGGCAGCAGATCAAGTTTTATCAGAATGCCTGTGGAGCGGTACTGGGGCCATTCGACAGTTTCCTGCTGATCCGCGGACTGGAAACACTTCACCTGCGCGTGAAGCAACATACCCGTTCCGCCACACAGGTAGCGCAGTACCTGAAGCAACACCCGGCCGTGGAGGAGGTTTTTTATCCCGGTTTCGGCGGCGTGGTAAGTTTTCGCCTGAAGCAGGATACGGAGGCAGCAGCCACTATCTTTGTAAAATCGACACAACTGTTCCACCTGGCAGAAAGTCTGGGCGGCGTAAAAAGCCTGATCAGCCATCCCGCCAGCATGACGCATAAATCCGTGGATCCCGACAAGCGCAAGGCAGCGGGAGTTACCGACGGACTGATTCGTTTGAGTGTAGGACTGGAAGAGGCCGACGACCTGGTGAACGATCTGGAAAATGCGTTCGACCATTTGCAACAAGCCCTTCCATCCAAACGTTTAAGACAAGCAGCATTAATTCAAGCATAAGCAAGCAAGACCACCATGACTTATCACAAGAAACTAACCATCGGATTATTCGGATTCGGCGTTGTGGGAGAAGGCCTTTACAGGGTTCTCCAGCAAACGCCCTCCCTGAGCGCCTCCATTAAGAAAGTATGTATCAAGGACGCAGGTAAAAAAAGAAACGCGCCTGAAAGTCTTTTTACAACCGATCACGACGAACTGTTGAATGATGAGGAGATCAACGTAATTGTTGAAGTGATTAACGAAACGGCCCCGGCTTTCGAGATCGTGACGCGTGCCCTCCGAAACGGAAAGTCCGTGGTAAGCGCCAGCAAAAAAATGATTGCTGAAAACCTTCCGGCACTGCTGGCCCTGCAGCAGGAAGTAAGCGCGAGTTTCCTGTACGAAGCCGCAGCCTGTGCATCCATCCCCGTAATCCGTAACCTGGAGGAATACTACGATAATGACCTGCTGCACGGCATCAAGGCTATCGTTAATGGTTCCACGAACTTTATCCTTACCAAAATGTTCGAGGACAAGCTCGACTTTCAACAGGCGCTGCTGCTGGCTCAGCAACTGGGTTTTGCAGAGTCGGATCCCTCTCTCGACGTGGAAGGATATGATGCGCTGAACAAATGGACCTTCCTTTTGACACACGCATACGGAATCATTGAGCACCCCGATAACCTGCTCTTCACCGGTATTCAGAACATCCATGCCATGGATGCAAGGGTAGCCGCAGAAAAAGGACAGCAGATCAAGCTGGTTGCCCAGGCGCAGAAACTGCATAATGGCAGCGTGGCCAGCTATGTGCTGCCGCAGTTCATTCCGCAGGACGATCATCTCTCCTTCGTGAAAAACGAATACAACGGTGTGGTGATTGAAAGCGGATTTGCCGACAAGCAGTTCTTCTACGGAAAAGGTGCGGGCAGTTTCCCCACGGCATCGGCCGTATTGAGTGATTTGTCAGCGCTTCGTTATGAGTACAAGTATGAGTACAAGAAGCTCTATCATCACACACCCAACACGCTGACCAACGATTATTACCTGCGCGTTTACCTGAGTTTTACCGACTGGAAATATATTCCGAGAGAGAAATTCGAATGGATCGAAGAATGGCATGCACGGGAAGAACGCAAATACCTGGTGGGCGTATTACATGTTCGGGAGCTGATTGAAAACAGCTGGTGGAAAGAGAACAGCACATCACTGATCCTCACACCCAACCCCATTATTGAAGATGTTGCCATCCAGCAACTGAAGAAAAAAAGCCTGGAGCTGGCCGGTGTGGCTTTCTAGACAGCAGCCGGCTCCAGACCTGTTTCAGCTTATCTGAACAGCAGATAAGCCACGATCAGGGTGATCACTATATTAAACCCTTGTGCGATCAGAAATCCGTACAGGGGTTTTCTATTTTTCTGACTGAAGAGATCGGAGAATTTGGTTTCCAGACCAATGCTGGTAAATGCCAGCACAAAAAACATGGTTTGAATATTCTTAAGCGGATTTTTTACTCGGGCGATGGTCTCACTATCAAGCACAAACGAAAACAGCAATGAGGCAGCCACAAATCCGATCACGAACTTGGGGAAACGCTCCCAGATCACACCGAGCGTGGGTTTTTCAACCGCCAGCCCTTCTTTGCGTGTATAGGTCCAATAAACAGAAATCGCAAAAGCAGCCAGCCCAAGCAATACGTTTTGTGAGAACTTCACGATGGTACTTACTTTCAGCGCTTCCTCTCCCACCAGTGTACCTGCAGCCACCACAGCACCGGAGGTATCGATACTACCACCCAGCCAGGCACCGGTTACGGCTTCGGGCAATTCCATCCACTGCGCCAGGTAGGGCATACCAATCATCATGGGGATGGCGGTTACCAATACCAGGGAGATCACGTACGAAAGTTTTTTGGTATCACCACTGATTGCACCCGCCGTAGCGATGGCAGCCGACACACCGCAGATGGATACCGCACTGGAGATCATCATCCGCATATCGTCTTCCACACCCAGCTTCTTACACACCCAAAACGCGAAATACCAAACGGACAATACCACCACCAGGGCTTGCAGCAACCCCAGGGAGCCGGCTTTCAGCATATCGCCGAAGATGATGCTTGTACCCAGTAACACCAAACCGATTTTCACAAAAAGCTCGGTGGAAAGAGAGGCACGCAACCAGTCGGGCAGGGTGAAAAAATTTCCGATAATCAAACCCAGACTGAGACTGAAGATTACGGCTTCCAGATTGAGATCCTTGATGGTTTTATTGCCGGCCAGAAACATGGCCAGTACAGAAACAATAAATACCAGCGGAAAACTGATCAGGTAAGGACGCAAGGGCTTCCGGGCAAACAGGTTGCCAATAACTGCAATCACCAGGAGAATCAGAAAGAGTCCGCCTATCTGCAAGAGGTTGGATGCCGTAAATACTTTCTCACTTAATGAACCGCCATCGGACCAGTTGAATTCGGGTTTGGGCAAATGCAGACCTGCCAATGCCAGGCCAATAACCAGGGCACCTAACACCACCGAGGTCCAATCTTCATTTAATACGGGTTTTGCTACTGAAGCCGCCATGCTAACTTGTTTTTATGAACTTGATTTATTAGAAAGTCAATTTTCCTATTTAATTCCCAGGTCTCTGATCACTGCCTTAGCCGCATGATATCCGCACATACCGTGCACTCCCCCGCCCGGCGGGGTGGACGAGGAACAAATATAAAGCCCTTTGGCACTGGTGCGGTAGGGCGACCATCGCAGTGCGGGACGGGTAAACAACTGCGTCAGATCCTGCACACCACCATTGATATCACCTCCGATATAATTCGGATTATATTCCTGGATAGCACGGGTATTCATGGTATGCCGGCCAATGATGCGGTCCCTGAATCCCGGCGCAAATCGTTCCACCTGTTTTTCGATAGCTTCGGTCATATCTTTTTCCGATCCAAACGGCACATGGCAGTAAGCCCAGCCGGTATGCCTGCCCTCGGGTGCACGGGTCGGATCAAAGAGCGATTGTTGTCCCAACAAAACGAATGGACGCTCCACATGTTGCCCTTTGGAGGTCAGCGCTTCATTGGCCGCTATTTCCTCCAGGGTGTTACCGATATGCACGGTTCCGGCCTGACGACACCATTCATCCCTCCAGGGTATGGGCCCATCCAGAGCCCAGTCAACCTTAAACACTCCCATACCATACCGGTATCTTTCCAGTTGCCATTGATAAAGCGAAGAAAATTTATGTCCTGCTATTTGCAATAATTGTCGGGGCGTACAATCGAACACCACCGCTTTCGACGAAGGCAACTGCTGCAAAGATTTCACTTCGATACCGGTTTCTATAACGCCGCCGAGTAACCGAAAATGCGCCGCCATGGCATCGGCTATGGATTGCGATCCGCCAACCGGGATTTGCCATCCGCTTATATGTCCCGCTGCCATCAGCACCAGGGCGATGGCACTGGACGCTATATTGGAGAGGGGCTGAATTCCGTGTGCAGCCATCCCAGCGAATAGCGCGCGTGCTTCGTTTGTGCGAAACCGTTTGCCCAATACCGTTGCGGGTTGCATGGCCTTCAATCCGAATGTCGCGAGCCCGATCGGGTCCGATGGCCATTTGAGTGGTCCGAGAAAATCATGTTTGAGCCGATCGAAATGGCTTACAAAACCACTAAGGAGATTACGATACTCGGAGGCATCAATTCCCAGTGAGTCGGCAGTCTGATCCAGCGAGGGAAACAGCGCTGCTGCCACACCCGAATCCAGCGGATGCGCTGCCGCTACAGGCGGATTCACGAATTTCAATCCGTATGCCGACCAATCGATGCTTTCAAAAAAGGGAGAAATGTTCGCCATGGGATGGATGGCGGAGCAGATATCGTGCTTAAAGCCGGGCAGCGTGAGTTCTGCGGTACGCATCCCTCCACCGATGGTGGGTTTCGCTTCGAGCAACAGCACACGACAGCCTGCCTGCTGAAGCGTAATGCCCGCAGAGAGACCATTGGGTCCCGCCCCCACTATAACCACATCAAAATCTGTAGAACCTTGTTGCACTTATTTCCATTTTTCCGGCCTTAACAATACCCGTCCATCCTGTTTCACCTGCCAGAAGGTTATGGGATTCAGATGATACCCTCCCATATCGATGCCCCTGGCTTCCACCAATTGACGAATGGTGGGTTGAATATAACCTGTTTCGTCGGTAACACGACTGGCAATCTCCGTGGCATTGCCGTCCCATTTCCAAATATACCTGAAATAGGTGTGTGCTTTATCCAGTACAGGCTCCTGAAGGGTTGCGAGCTGCCAGGTTCTGCCGGCATCGGTACTCACTTCCACTTTCTGCACCTTACCCCTTCCACTCCAGGCGATGCCCCGAATCTCGATCCATCCCTTCTCAACGGTCACCGGGTAAGTAGGAAAAGTGATAATGGAGCGGGCATCCATATCAAAACTGAACTGGCGAATCTTATTGTCCCGGATTCGCTCGGTGTATTTGGAGGTTTCCTCCCGGGTCATATAAGGCTGATCCGACACCTCGATGCGACGTATCCATTTCACCGACATGTTCCCCTCCCATCCCGGCAAGAATAAACGCGCGGGATATCCCTGCTCCGGACGCAGCGCCTCGCCATTCTGTGCATAAGCCAGCATGCCCTCTTTCAGCGCCCGCGCGAGAGGAATACTGCGGGTCATCACCGCGGCATCGGAGCCTTCTGCCAGGAACCAGCTTGCCCCGGGCCGGATGCCCACTTCACGAAACAGGGTAGATAATAAAACACCGGTCCATTCACTCTGACTGGTGAGTCCGCATATCTGTTGCGGCGTCATGGTTTCCTTACCTGTGCGATAATTGCCCGAGCATTCGAGGAACGCTATCCGCGTGAAGGAAGGCAATCGCTTTAAATCCTGAAGTGTGAAAACCTTGGGACGATCGACCATGCCATGAATCAGCAGGCGATAATTTTCCGGATCAATAGCCGGCACTCCACCATGGTTTCGTTCAAAATGCAAATCGGATGGCGTGATGGTTCCATTCAATAAATGAAGGGGTGTACGGGAAGATGTATCAGAGGGAATTTTTTCCAGCAGTTCAAAACGCGACCGCGTGCCGATCTTTCCCTGAGGCGCACCCAGTTGTTTGGTCGGATCCTTCGGAATAGGTTCGGGCACCAGGGCATTCACCAATTGTCCCGCTGTGGTTTTAACCAGGGCCACCCCTGCCGCCAATGCCGAGCCTGCCAATATTTTTCTGCGACTAATCTTTTTTTCTTTCATACTTATCGAATTGTTGGTCCGCCTGTCCGGTCGTCGGGAACATAAAATTTCTTTGCCGGCATCTCAATCGTCGGTAATGATTGCTGATCCAACCGGAAATCTTCTGCGATCAATTGATTCTGATGCAGTATCCAGGCACACAGCGCATATACTTCCTCGTTAGTTAACGATCCCGGCTGGTTATAGGGCATGGCCCGACGGATATAATCAAACAGTGTGGTAGCATAAGGCCAGTAATTACCCACGGTTTTGGCCCTGCCCGTATCGGGAACGGCGCTCACCAGTGCGCCCATTGGACCTTCCTTACCGGTAACACCGTGACAGTTGGAACATTTCTGCTGGTAGATGAGCTTACCATCCGCAGGCAGTGCCGATCCCGGCGGCAGTCCCTGACCATCGGGACGCACATCGATGTCCCAGGCCTCGATCAGCGAATCCACCTTTGTATCGCCCAGATCAAAAACAGGAAGGGCTGTCGACACAGCCTTTCCGTCATGCAATCTCAATTCAGCTCGCTGATTGCATGCCACTGCAATAACAATAACCAACGATAGGAGCTTCTTCATTTATAATCTTCAGCTGTTAGAAAATTCCTCAATAATTACCCGCAACCAGGGTAGACGGTTCGAGCACATAGGGACGATCCACTTTGCGCAGCACTACCCTGATCGAATCTTTGTTTTCGTTTAACCCGGTGAGTAAGACACGACTTCCATCTTCATCCAGCGTATAGTTCAAAATCATCCGGTTGCGCTTCTCAAACTTGTTGGCTGCAGCCTCGTATTCGCGCACGCGGCGGGTGGAGAAAGCACGCGGATCAATCTTGTATAATTCATCACCAATCCGCTTACGTGCTTCAACATCGATCCAGTCATCCGGACTCCAGAGTGATACCGTCTTTTCTTTAGGGATTGCAGCAGCCTGTTCCCTTCCACCGCCGGAAGTTCGGTTACGGATATCCGGTATATCCTTGTATTTATCCTGCAGGTAGAGCGTCCGCTTTTCTTCATCGGCCTCGTAATGAAAGGCTCTTTGTCCGCCCGCCGTACCAGTGATTTCAAAACTGCGGTTCACGTCGCGCTGGGGGTCGCCTCCGCCGTTGGAAAGATCCAGCGGAGTGGGTTTATTCACCTTAAAAGTCATGGTTGACCAGTTTTCGAAAGTCACCTGCTGCCAGCGGATGGAGTCGAAGGGACTGGCAGGAATCTCCTGTCCATTCAACGCGAAATACTCCACCTTATAATTGCCCCGCAGTTCCTTCACCCCGCTTACTGCAGGCTGTTTATATGGATCGTACAGGAAGTTCACCAGTTGCAGATAAAAAAACACACCAATGAACACTACGAACAATATTATTTTGGTGATGATCCGGGTATTATTTGCCCATTTCGGAAGAGCAGGCACAAACCGATAGGGAACAGTAAATTTTTCCTGTATCAGCAAACGATATACTGACGGGAAAACGGGCACCAGCAGAAAAGCGGCAAACAAAACGAAATAGGAACTATACACATGTACTCCGCCATCATAGGCAAAGTTCACATAAACAATATCGGCCAGAGCACCGAAGAGCAGGAAAGCACCAAAAATGGCGGTTCTGCGAAACATCAGCAGCACTCCCGCAGCCAGTTCCACAATTCCGGCAAAAACCTGATACCAGGGTACAATGGCAATAGACAGCCAGTAGATTTTCTGGGCGGTAAAATCGCCGAAATCGGTATTCAGCAATCCTAAAGAGGGATAGGGCATCTGCACCGGCAATACTTTGGTAAATCCAAATCCGATAATACCAATGGCAGCACGATATCGAACTATGGCCTGTACCCAGTAATAAAACTGGTTATAGTTTTCTCTTTTCGTTTTGCGGAAATGCGCCACCAGTGTCCAGATCACGGCAATGGAGATGGCAACCAGCAGCGTAATAATCCAGTTCGCATATCCAAGCATGGTAGAACCGAATACACGGTTGCCGAAGAAATTGATACCGGAACCGAACCGCGCGATATCGTACAGATCGCGGTAATGCAAACTGGTCCAGTCGATGCTTACAACATGCTTGTACCAGGCTGCGGTATTGGGAATACTCATCAGAATGAAAAAGGGAGCGGCAATCCGGAATGCGATGATCTGGAAGGGAGTCCATTTTGCTGTGGAATTAGCCAGCTGCTCTTTCCGCGGCGCTTCGGTCACAGCTTGTTCTTCAGCTGCCAGCTCAGGCGTCAGATAGGGTTGCAATGTAGTTCCTGACATACAAAATCATTTAGAAGATTATAATTTGATTCTTTGTCTGCGGCCGGTTTCCCGGGCAACTTCCAACAGGTATTTTTTATCTTTTTTGCGAAGCAGCGCTTCGTACTGGTTTTGCTGTTCGTCGGTTCCCTTCACCAGAATCGTACTGTCTGAAATAGCTTCCAGTACCAGATCAAATCCCTCGCCTGCATGGTTGGGATTTTTGTTGATCAGCTGTAATTGCTTTTTATCGGGATGGTATTCGTACTGATAATAGTGCCTTCCGCCGGTGCCTTCCAGCTCATAGGTGCGATTGAAATCTGACTGTGAAAAATGTTCCAGATTCGAATGAAACACCTTTACCGGCTTATTGGAGCGGATGCTGATGGTGGGCCAGGATTCGATCACCACATCTTTCCACCGAACGGGATCATAGGGATCCCAGGGCAGGGCCTTACCATTTACCGCAAAGAACTCGACATCATATACACCGGTCAATCCCAGGGTTCCCTCCGATGCAGGGAACTGATAGGAATTTTTCTCCGAAGCTTTTTTGGTAGTGAACCCGAATAGCCCCAGAAACACAATAAGCACCAGGGCACGGGCAATCCAGGTGCCTTTTTTCCAAGCGCCGGACAAATAACCCGATGTCGGCGTTTCGGGTGCGGCAGGAGCCTGCAACACCACCAGGTTATAGAGTTTCACAAAATCAAAAGCAAAAACAAAGAGGGCAAGACTGAGCAGATAGAAGGAATACACTACCTCACCGCCTTCATAGGCGAGATTTGACATAAATACATTGCCCAGGAAAACCGCGATAATCAGTGCCCCGAGACCCGCTGTTTTACGGAAGAGCAACAACAATCCGGCAGCGATTTCCACAGCACCCAGAAAGGACTCATATCCGGGCACCACACCCAAACTCAGGGAGAAGAGCTTCCAGCGTTCAAAATCGCCATAAGCGGTATTCAAATTGCTCAACGAGGGATAGGGCGCCAGCACCGGATAGAATTTCAGCAATCCATACACAAAGAGGGAGGCGGCGAGGCGATAACTCACCAGCGTGCGCACCAGGTAAATAAAGCGCTGTTTTTTCACCGGATCATTCCAGAATGCAAAGGGGAGATAACCTGCGCCCAGTGCGGCCAGGATCGCAATCAGCAGCCAGTTCAGAAAACTGTCGGCCGATGTTAGTCCCGGCTGAATCCGCGCCAGCCGGAAGAGTGTGGCAAACAGGGGCTCGCCCGGTTCACGGTTAGTCAGCGCCTGGAACAATTGCACCGACAAGGGCAGCGCCTGTAACAGGAAATAAAGCAGGAAGAACCGAAGCAGCAATTCCTGCACATTGTTCGATTGCTTATACAAGGATTCCTTACTTAACATATGTTCAGTTTTATTAGTAACCCGGATTTTGTACCAATGCCTTATCAATCAGCAATTGCGCTGCAGGGATGGGAAGCTTAAAGCGATTCGGATCGCTGATACTCAGCACCAGGCCTGCACGCCCCGTGCGCACCAGATCAAACCAACGGTGAGGCTCAAACGCAAATTCAAGTCGGCGTTCCTCTTCGATGGCCAGCAGCAGCGCTTCCGCATCATCGGTGTCGAAAGCCTGGAGCCCCGCTCTCACACGCACGCGGTTGAGATCATCCAGCGCTTCTTGGATTTTGCCGAGGTGCGCATAGGCTTCCGCCCTGTTCAGCAGGAGCTCCGCCGTGCGAATGATATAGCTGGGATCGGATGCAGGGTTACGATAATAAAGATTGCCATACCAGCGATTCTGATTATCCTGCGCGATCAATACCGAGCGATTGCCGCCGGTAACCGGATTCGTTAACAGGCTGATCAATGCCGGCGAGGGTGCCCACTGACGTGTACCTCCATTAATCTGAGGCTGCCACTGGTTGCGGTGCGCATTTACTTCGGTGGTTCCATTATAAAACAGCTCAAACACCGACTCGATGGTTCCTCTCGCATCATTCTGGAAAAATGCACCATAACTTCCCAACAGATTGTAATTGGATGGTTCATTCAGCAGCAGCGTGGCATAGGAAGCGGCTTCCTGCCAGTTTTCCTGATAGAGATAATACCTGGATTTCAGCGCATACACCGTTTTCTTTGTGGCACGGTAACGGTCGGTGGTAGCAGGCAACAACTGCTCTGCCCGATTCAGATCATCCAGCACCAACGACCAGGTCTGCTGTTCAGATGCCCTGGCTATGCCTGAATTGTCATTCGGCCCCTTGCTCGACTGGGTGATCAAAGGCACACCACCCCAGGTTCTGACCAAATCAAAATAGGACAAGGCCCTCAGAAAATAGGCTTCTCCCAGATATTGGTTTCTCAGGTTTTCGGTTAATGCCGGATCTGTTACACCCGGAACTTTTTCCAATACATTATTAGCGCGGTTGATGGTGCGATATATCGCATTCCAGGCTCCCGATATGGTGGAGTTTTCAGCACTCACCTGGTGGTTGATAAATTCCTGCACCTGCGATTGGGATCCCGTCCACTGAACATTATCGCCGGAAAGATAACCTATCGAAGGAAAGGAGGTTCCGTAATAATTGCCATCTGCCAGCGCGCTGTACACACCCCGCACGGCCTGTTCAGCAGATGTTTTATCGATGATGGTTGCCTGATCGGAAATGGATGTTTTGGGTTCCACTTCCAGAAAGCGGGAGCAGGATGATGCTGTGGCCGACAGGGCTATTAATAACAAGCCGGTCTTCAGGATGGAGTGCAGGCCGGAGCTCACTCCCGTATTCAATGCTGGGTTTATTTTATTTCGTACTAACA
>DATCJQ010000073.1:0-7386 GCA_036562745.1 Flavihumibacter sp. | reverse complement strand
GGGGAAGTCGAGCAGCTCGGCTACCATCCCGCCGATGGAAGACCCATTGAAATCGATGGTTTCCTTACCGGTAAAAATCAAATCGTATCCGCCTTCTTTGGCTATATGGGCAATCTGGCTGGCAATAGTAAAACTGTCCTGACTCTCGAGGTTCACCCGAATGGCTTCATCACCACCCAGCGCCAGTGCTTTACGGATAATGGCATCATTATCGGCTGCACCAACATTTATAAGATGAATTATGGTAGAGGGATCTTTTTCCTTCAGTTCGATGGCTCTCACCAATGCATACCACTCATCATAAGGGTTGATGATCCATTGAACCCCGTCCGATACAAATTTCGAGTTGTTATCGGTGAAGGCTATTTTTGCCGTTGTATCCGGCGTTTTACTAATACAAACTAAGACTTTCATATAGCTTTCGTTTCTTGATATAAAAAGTTGTTTATGCAACTACTTGTATACAAATATACGTTTGTTAGTTTTCCGTTGGCTTATTTCTGAAAAAAAAATTTAGAGGATGGATCGTATTCAACAATTGCAGGCTTTTCTGGCGGCCAACCCCAGTGATTCCTTTCTGAGGCATGCATTGGGACTGGAATACAGCAAGCTTGGCGATGAGCAAAAAGCCCGCGAAGTGTTCGAGGCGTTGCTGGCTGAAAATCCGGCTTATGTGGGAACCTATTACCAACTGGGCAAATTGCTGGAGCGAACCGGCGAGGTGGAGGAAGCGATCCGGGTTTACCAGAAGGGACTGGAAATGGCCCGTGCGGCCGGTGACCAGCATGCCTATAATGAGTTGCAGGCGGCACTGGAAGACCTCACATTTTAAGCATTATCTTTTTATGGTAATCAGCGAACCCTTCATAGCGGGTTGGTAATACCATGCCACCAATCCAACCAACATCATGGTGCGGAATATAAAATACCCGCAGTAGTTGATATTCCAGGCATCCTGTGCGGCACTGGTATTGGCGAAGAGTATATAACATCCCTCGCTGATCAGGTAAATGAAATTGTAGAACAGGAATCCGCCTATAAAAAGGAATTTGCTCAGGTAGTGGGCATTTTCGCCATAGAAGGAACGCTTATAGAGCAGCGACATGGAGTAGATCGATGCCACCAGGAACCAGGCAGCCGGTGTAATAAGGTTGTAAATATAAGTCTGTTGAGGGCCACGGAACAGCAGCGAAACCACCCAGATCAGCAGCACCGGAATAACAGAAAATACCAGGAATTTGCGATAGCGCTCATCAGGCCAGAGATGAAAGAGTACCCCCAAACCCGTGATGGTATCGATATGAATACTTAGGTTTGCGATCAGTTCATACTGAGGCGAACTCATATTATAGATCCAGCCGACGATGAACAGCAGAACACTGTACAAACTGTTTAATCCGACAAATAAAAGAAGATAGTTGTTCCAGGCTTTTTTGGAAATTAAAAGCAGAACGGATAACAGTAGTACGACAAAAGTCAGTTGATCAATCAGATTAATGATAAATCCCAGGTTTGGCATAGGTACGGTTTGAAATAGGATCAAATTCTGCCACTAAGCTATAACATGATAAGTTAAAATTTTAGGTAATAATACGAGGGAAAGTACTCGATTTTTTATATGCAGTCTTTACCATTTCTAGTTGAAAAATTCATTGAGAAGGAGCGGCTTTTTTCGCGGAAGGACCGGTTGTTGGTGGGTGTCAGCGGGGGACTGGATTCGGTTACCCTTGTCCGTTTGCTGGTGGAAATAGGCTACCAGCCTGAGCTGGCGCATGTAAACTACCAGTTAAGGGGAACCGAAAGCAAACGCGACGAGCAGTTTGTACGCCGGCTGGCGGAAGAGCTGGCACTGCCCCTGCATATTAAGAAAATTGATACGCCAATTTTACTTGATAAGAATGGCGGAAATCTACAGGAGCTTGCGAGAGAACTCCGGTATGCATGGATGGAAGAATTGGCAGGAAATAGTACGCATTCAACTGCTTCGGGGCGGACCTATATACTGACCGCACATCATGCCAATGATCAGCTCGAAACCATATTGATGAATCTGTTCAGGGGCTCGGGACTCTCAGGGCTTAAAGGAATGCTGCCTGCGCGGAACCTGATCCGCCGCCCTTTATTATTTGCCACCCGCGACATGCTGGAGGCCTGGGCGCAGGAAAAGGGCTATGAATGGGTGGAAGACAGTTCCAATGCAACGGATAAGTATAACCGAAATCGAATCCGGCACGAGCTGGTGCCTTTAATTCAGGAGCTATTTCCCGATGCAGTTCGCCGGGTTTACGGGAATAGCCGGAACCTGGCCGGAGTGGCAGATTTTGTACGGGAGCAGGCGGATAAATCTATTCGTAAACTCATTGAAACGCGTGGCAATGAGCAGTGGCTGCCTATCCGGAAATGGAAAACGATAACGGGTAACCGATTTTTGCTTTTTGACTGGTTATCATCCTATGGATTTTCACCGGATCAGGTGGAAGCAGCCGAGGCATTGATGGAAAGTCAGACTGGTCAGTATCTCGAATCGGGCGAATGGCGCCTGTTGAAGAACCGGGATTTCCTGATCCTGAGCCGGCATCTTCCCCGGGCCGAGAACTGGCTGGTATTGGATGCGCCCGAGGGTTTAGTTCAACTGGACGAAGGACTTCAGCTGGAATGGGAAACACTGGACAGAGCGAGGGTCGCTGTTTCGGACGATCCCCTGGTGGCCTGCCTGGATGCCCGCCAGATCAGCTTCCCCGTACTGATTCGAAAATGGAAGCCGGGTGATTATTTTTATCCGCTTGGTATGCGTAAAAAGAAAAAGCTGGCCCGTTTCCTGATCGATCAGAAAATCAGCAGATCGGAGAAAGAGGGAATCCGCGTATTGGAAAGCCGGCAGCGTATCGGCTGGGTGCTCGGACAACGGATCGACGATCGCTTTAAAATACTGCCCTCCACACAAACGGTGGTAAGGTTTCGTCTTAATAAAATGAATTAAGATTGAGTTAGCTGGGGCCGGTGAAAATCGGTCAGTCGACACAGGGTTTGTTTTTCGGCTGTGCCCTGCTGTTAGTAGCGCGATTTGATAATCTCCCAGAAAGCAGGCAGGATATCGGTGTTGGCAATCAGTTTGGCCATGATCACCGTGTAGAGAATTCCGAATACGGCACCGGAGAAATGCGCCCGGTGGCCAATGTTTCCGCCACCTCTTTTAGCCAGAAATGCCGAAAGCGCCAGGAAGATTACCCCGAAAATATATCCCGGAATATTGGGGATGAAGAATACCGATATTTTCTGGGCGGGATCCAGCATGATAAATGAGAATATTACGGCCGATACCGCACCGGAGGCGCCCAGCGCCCGATAAGAATAGTTATTCCGGTATTGAAAATAATCGGGAATCACCGATACGATCAGTCCCAGTACATAGAGTCCCAGAAAAACCATTTTGGCTTTTGTACCGAACAGCGTGGGTTTGGTATAGAGATATCCTTCCACATATTCACCGAAGGAAAAAAGTGCCAGCATATTAAAAGCGAGGTGAATCAGGTCGCCGTGCACAAACCCGTTGGTGATAAAGCGGTAATACTGCTTCCGGCTGTCGATCATCGCCGGCCAGAACAGCAGGTCTTCCTTGATCTTTTCTCGGCTGAACGCAGAAACGGATATCGCAACAGTTAACAGAACAATCGTAAGGGTGATGCTAAACATGTTCGAAAGATACTAATTCCATTAAGAATGGTGATATTTTTCGTTCCGGAGGATGGTGCATGCGCGGTACACCTGTTCGGCCAGAATCAGGCGTACGATCTGGTGGGGAAAGACCAGTTTGGACAGACTCCAAACGAAATTGGCGCGGGCAGTTACGGAATCATCGACCCCATATGCGCCCCCAATCAGAAAAACCAGTTGTTTGCGGCTTTCGTTAGCGGCACGCTGCACCAGATTGGCGAGTTCGGGCGAGCTGATATTTTTTCCCCTCTCATCCAGCAATACCAGGAAATCGTCAGACTGCAGTGATTGCAGAATCGATTGTGATTCCTGTTTCTTAATGGCAGCCGGATCCGTGAGCCTGGAAGGGGCAATGATTTTCCATTCACAGGGAAAATAGCGGGTAATCCTGCCTGTGAAATCCTGCAGCGCCTCCCGGGTGGAGGCATCCTGCTGTTTACCGATGCTGACTAAACAAATTTTCATCGTCCGTTTCTTAGGGGGCGCTGGGCCGGTTTTTGCATGGCAAGGTATCAACAATTCATCAAAGGATGGGCGATAAAAGAACAACAGGTGTACCAGTTCAGTATACGGGAAGACATTCGGATGTGGAGGAAACTCGTACCTTCAATACAGTCGAACTGGCCAGGGATGCTTTTCGCACCGGCTGTAACCGCCTTAAGGATATCAATAACTGGGCGGTATTTAGCAAGGGACTGACGGCAGAATTTGCCCTGGTGGATGGAAATGGAGCTATTTTGAGACGAGCTCCCGCACCCGGCGACTATATCCGGATCGACCTTCCGGGTCCCGGTACCAGCCAGGGCGATGGCTACGACTGGGTGCAGATCGAATCCGTGGAGGAAACCGGCTCGGCCGATTCTGATGAGCAACAACTGATCATAAGGGTCCGTCCTTCGGAAAATCCGTATTCAACGAATCAACAGCATACTGCAACGACGCAAGAAGATCCGGCGCATTTTTTCAATAGCAAGGCGACCAGTACATTTCGTTTACACCGGCTTGCCAACAAGATAACTGCGGGTGTGCATGGCCGGAATGAAGAAACATCAGCACCTGAATCCACCCTCGACAATATCCGGAACAAAATGGTTAGTAGTCTGGCAGCCCTCGGCGCGGCGCGGCTGCAGTGGAAAAACCTCTGCGAAGGAATACTGGGATCTATTTCTTAACTATAAAATCTACGATTATGCCAATTGTAAAAGTTATCGAACTCATTGCGTCCTCCGAAAAAAGTCTTGAAGATGCCATTCAGAATGCAGTAAAAGAAGCGTCCAAGACCATCCGCAACATTGATTCCATCTATGTGAAGGATATTAAGGTGCATGTGAAAGACGGAAATATTTCCTCCTATGGCATTATCTGCAAAGTGTCTTTCAGACTGGATGATAGCGCAAGAAACATCTGACGAATGTAAAGCTTTTGCTGAACTGACTTTGTTTAGGCCGGCGCAAGGATGTGCCGGCCTAAGTTTTCAGATCATTCCTCAAAACCTGAAAAATTGAAATGGATAAAAATTACCGAAGCCAATTTTCAGCAGATCAAGAAGGGTGATATCATCAGTCGGAAGAATCCCGCTGAGAGTTCCAATCTGCTGAATTATAGTACCGTGGGCGAAAACAAATTCAGCCCGGTGCATACCTATACCATAGAGGGACTGACGGCCTGGCCGGAGCAGCACATTAAGTTGCGGTCCAATGATCCGAAGGAAAATGATATGGAGATAACAACGGAGGACTTGCTCACCGACTGGTGGTTGCTGGACCCGCGCGACCCGGAGAGGGAATAAATGCGGGATGCAGCATCTGGGCGAGAGATAAAAAAAAGACTCCGGTTTGATCCGGAGTCCCTTTAGCTCCTATTTTTTTCCTACGCTGGTATTACCCAGTTCAGGTTAAAAGGGTGTGTTCTCAGATTTGTTTTACCAAACCACCCCTATAATAGAAACGTGTACCTTAGTAATCTAAAATTCTGTGCCAGGCCTCGCACCGGCTGAGCGGTCGGCTTTGGGCGGTAAATCGCCGGGGAAGCTGGGGAAAAGGCAGGGAATCTGTCTACAATTGGCAGGATTATTCCACACTCCATTGATTGGCATTATTTATTAGAACCGTATGCGACCATTCTCGAGTTTATTAATACGACAAATCAATCAGGTTTTGCTGGTTTTGGTTTTGGGAACCGTAGTGCTCTATTTTGGCAGGCCGGTACTCGTACCCCTGTTCTATGCTATTTTATTTGCCATGCTGATGGCGCCGGTTTGCCGCTGGCTGGATCGGTATACCATCCGTGCGATTTCCTGTACGCTCTGTTGTCTGGTGCTGCTCATAGGTTTCCTGCTCGTGCTCTGGCTAATGGTATTTCAGTTGTCGGATTTCCTGAAAGACATCGATATCATCCGCGAAAAAATGACGCAGTATTGGATTCTGTTTAAGGAGCATGTGGAGAGCCGTTTCCGGGTTTCACAGGAAACCCAGGAGCGCATCATGCAGCGCCAGGTGGCCGGCATGAAAGAAGCTCCGGGTAGCTGGATGTTCAGGATGGGGGCAGGTATCACCGGTGTTATCGGCACCGGAGGAATCGTAATCGTATTTACCTTTCTGCTGCTTTACCATAAGGAGAAATACGAACGCTTTTTCTTAAAGTTGTTTGCCGGCGAGGATAAGGATGAGATTAAACAAATACTTGAGAAGATTACGACCATCTCTCAGAAATACCTGACGGGTCGCATTCTTTCCATGTTATTCCTTTTTGTGCTGTACTCCATAGCATTGCTTATAATCGGACTCAAAAACGCCTTGCTGCTGGCCGGAATCGCATCGCTGCTGACAATTGTACCCTATATCGGACCCTTTGTGGGAGGTTTGTTTCCCGTTCTTACCGCTTTTGTAACGAAGGATACCAGTGAGGCGGCAATCTGGACAATTGTGGCCATGGTGGCGATCCAGGCGGTGGACAACTATTTCATTGAACCGAATGTGATTGGGGGAGAGGTGAGTCTCACTGCCCTGAGCACCCTGGTGGCCATCCTGATGGGCGGAATAATTTGGGGCGTTTCAGGCATGATCCTCTTTATTCCCATGTTCGGAATCGCCAAGATCGTTTTCGACCATATCGATATGCTTAAACCCTTCGGATATGTGATCGGCGACGAGGGCGAAAGTCCCAGTCTGAAGCTGCTGAATCTGTTCAAAAGGAAAAAATAGGGGCTGGCATCGTTTTTTATCCATCAATACAACTGATAAATATGGAACACATGAAAATATTACTCCGCTTTGCGCTCCTGGGAATCTTAGCTTTCACCGGCTTCTGCGGTTATGCTCAAGCCCTGGAGATATATGCTGCGCTCTCTTCTTCTGACCTGAGGTTGATTGATCAGCAGCTTCAGGCCCTGGAGGGTAAAGATGGCAGTGCAAATGCGGCGTATGAAGGCGCTTTGCTGATGAAGAAAGCCGGATTGATCAGAGGTGCCGGCAAAAAACTGGAAGCCTTCAAAAATGGACGCGAAAAACTGGAAAAAGCAATCGAATCGGATCCTGATAATGGTGAATACCGTTTTCTGCGTTTGATGATCCAGGAACATGCTCCCGATATGCTGGGATATAACAAGAGTATCGAAGAAGATTCTGCCATTGTGGTAAAACAATACGCCAGTTTGAAGGAGGAGGTGAAAAA
>DATCJQ010000072.1:0-1842 GCA_036562745.1 Flavihumibacter sp. | reverse complement strand
GGCCGCAGGTTCACTCTGAAAAAGAAAAAGCAGAACATGCAATAGACAAAATAGGCCATGAACACCGGCATATTGTCGATGAACAGGGGCATTCCCGATGTAGCCATCAGGCCCAGCAAGAGTATTATTTCGAGTGCACGTTTCACGATTGCTTTTCTAAACTGGAAATTCTTGTATTGGCTTTCGCCAGAATCTGATTATAGATCGATTGCAACTGGTTCAGGATCGCATCCTGATCATGCCGGGCCCTGGCCCTTTCCCTTGCCTTTTTGCCCAGCTCCGCAGCGCGTTCGGGCGAAGCAGCCAAATCCATGATATGCCGGGCCAGCAGGTATTGATCATTATCGGGATATAAAATTCCCTCCACCCCGTCTTCCAGCAGTGAGCTCACGCCGCCGGTGTTGGCAGCCACCACCGGCATACCCAGTAACATGGCTTCGCAAACACTATTCGGACTGTTATCGATATGCGACGAATGAACAAACAGGTGGCTTCCGCATAAATTTTCCACCAGCTGATTGGCATCCACCGGACCATGGAAAATTACCGGATAATGGCGGAAGGAATCCTTCAGCAGTTTTTCATACAGGCGAACCAGTGCATGGTTTTTATGAATGCCAAAGACGTTCCATACAAAGGAAAGCCGGGCCTGCTCCTTCAGGAGCCTGGCCGTCTTCAACACGATATCCAGCCCTTTGTATATATTGGGATTGATGGTGGTACTGATCACAACGGGTGAATCGGAAGGTGGTGGCGACCATCTGTTCTCCAGAAAAACCGGACGGATCATCTCATCACAATGGAAATAATCCGAACCCGGAGCCAGCAAACGACTAACCGACTGATCCCAGTAAGTGCGACCCATATAATATTTACAATGCGAAAAGATTTCCCGCTCGCGACGGGCCATTTTCGACATGAAACGATAATCGAAATAGGTTCCGGTGCCGCGAATGGTTTCACTCAGTGGAGATCTTCGTAAGACATCCCAGTTCGAAACGCCACGGGGAAACCAGTTCTGAATACAGGCTTCCAGCACCCCCTGAATATGCAATACCACCGGTGTGTTTACATATTTGGCAATCATCCCGAACACTTCCTCCGAACCAAAAACATGGATCAGGTCGGGTTTGAATTCATCCACAATCTGAAGCAGCCGGAAAATCTTTGAATCGGCCTGAAGATTCAGCAGGAATCTGTCTTTGATACGCGTCAAGGCATTCTGAGGCTCGAGCGCCACGGCGAAATAAGTCACCGATTCGCGAACGATCTTCTTATCCTCCTGAAGCGGATAAAAAAATGCCACCCCAAGTTCAATGGAAGTCCGCTCGGTTACCAGGGTTTCCAGTGAAGAAATCCATCCGCCTCCCTTACCGGAAGCGCCCCCCAGCTCGGCTGCAGCATTGGAAGGGGTATTAGTAAACCAGAGAACTCTCATGAATTCGTTGATTATTTATTCCAGATGCCGGTTGCCGACTGCTGGATGATCTTTTTGTATTGAAGTGGTGCAATAAAAATTCCGTAAATATTACAGATGATGGATGAATAAATGATCCCGGCCTGTCCCAGGTATTTACCCAGCAGCAATGCCAGGGGAATAAAGAGGATGGGCGTTACGATACTGGTTACAAACTGCAGAAACACTTTACCGGTTCCGTTGATGAAAAACACAAAGATGGAACCGAAGGCACTGCTGATGAAATAGAGCCACATCGCAAATCCTGCATGGAAGGAATAACGCACCGAATCGCCCACCCACAGTTTGATAACCGGTATACTTACCAGCAGCATCAGCAACCCACCGGCCGACAGGAGGGCCCAGGTCTTCACCAGCTTATTCAC
>DATCJQ010000071.1:0-1800 GCA_036562745.1 Flavihumibacter sp. | reverse complement strand
TTGCTGGCTGTGGCCTACCAGAATGAGGAAGGCAAGTGGTTCTATATTGAAGAATCGGCGCTGGATAAAACACAGAAAACCCTGACGGTGCAGACTACGCATTTCAGCGACTGGGGCTATTTCCCTCTTTTTTATCTCGATCCCAGTGAAGCGCTGGTGGATCCGGGCGGGCAACTGACCATCAAGTGTATGGCGACAGTTGACGATGATCTTTTTATTCCTCTTCCCGGTGAGCCCGAAGTAACGGTGCCTTATCAGCCTGACGCCATGTATTTTGGCTACTGGCATTATAGTGGTGCCGGATCGCTGCAGGGTACGGGAAATTCAGCGCAGTATAAAGCGCCCAACGCGGTGCCGCAACAGAATCCCGAAGCCGTGAGTGTAACGGTGAAGATGGAACGAAAAGGACAGTTTTTGCTGGTATCGAATATCACCATCCGAACAGACCTTCATATTCATTACATGCAGGTGGATGAAACGGAGCGCAATGCAGGGGGCCTCAACTATCCCAGCCGCCTCTGGCTCTATGGAAGTTTTGGTGCTGATCCCGGCGCGGGCAAACGTTCCGTGACGATCAATGGCACCGAGGTGCTGATAGCCTTTTGGACGCCCGGAATGATTGCTTGTGATATACCTGCCGAGGGACCCTATTCATCGGGTATGGTGGAAGTGAGGACCAATAACAAAACTACTTCCAAACTCCTGAACGACTGGCTGGTGGATATGTACTACGAGAAAGTGGAAAGTCCCGGTGGCTCGCTTACCAAAAAAGTGCACCTGGTGTTGCGGTTCCGTGGCGATGCCGAGGGCTTTATTCCCAATGAAGGTGTAATGATGGTTGGTGAAACTGATCTCAATAAATCGAGCAAAGCAATCATCAATATGCCGACGGGAACCTATACCAATCATGTTAGCATGGATGCCTGCGGCGATTATACCGTAACATGGGATCCGATTCAGGAGCTGGTGGTCGAACGAAGTTTGAATTCTAGGTTCGAGGGCCTGAGCGCCAGGGTGGTTCACCAACCTGGCGGATTCGACATCAAAATCAGGTTTATGGCCGAGCAGGTGTTGATGACCCATCGCAAGTTTGTGGATTGTCACAGCGGTTCAACGCTTGATCATGTGAAGGATGATATCGAGATCCAGGGATTTCATGAAACCATTATTCCCCTGCGTTTTGGCGCATCTCACAGCAAAGCAAGTATCCGGATGGGAGCGATGCCTGTTAAAACTGGTACGGGCGTAGCAGCGGGACTTTACTTCGATGTGGTGGATTATGTGCCAGATCATTTCACGACCAAATTGTATTGGGATCAGGCCGATCCGAAGTTCGATTAAGGACTTTTTTCAACCATGATAAGTAAACAAATCGGGAAGTTATCAAGGCAATTATTTCGTAGGCTATTTCCTGGTCTTCGTCGATTTTTTTGCATTCCGGTACTCGTTCGCGTTAGTTTTCGGTGCGTCAATATTGACCATTAAACCACCTATACTTTACTCATCATGCAATTGCACAAAAAAACAATCCGGATTGCCGCACTGGTAATCATGCTTGCAGCCTGTTCCAAAAACAAGGATGTTGCCAAACCACCTGTAGTGGGAACGCCACTTGTAACGAATCCCGGTACTCCTGAGGTACCAGTAGCAAAAAAAATAATCGGTCCGGCTGGCGGTACGGTCACCAGTGTCGATGAGGGCTTTAGTGTCATTGTTGCTCCGGGGGCGCTGACTCAGGAAGAGGAAATTTCCGTACAAGCGGTTTCAAATAATTTACCTGGGGGGATTGGTAAAGTATAT
>DATCJQ010000069.1:0-4654 GCA_036562745.1 Flavihumibacter sp. | reverse complement strand
CGGATTCTGGGATATGATATTACCCACTGCCTGGCTGCACGTGAAAAACAGGAATAAAAAACCAAGTCCCGGATTTTCTGATATCACCTATACCATCGAAAACGATCTGACCCTTTCCAAGGAAGATATCCTGGCCGGATTCCTGAAATCCAACCGCCAGCAGATCCGCCAGGCCGAAGAAGCCGGTGTGGTTTGTCAATTCAGCGACGATGTGGAAGGCTTTGTGGAGTTCTTCAATGAATTTGCAAAGTCGGTGAATATTGGCACCACCAGCGTGCGACGTATGAACGAAATGAAGGATTTCATCAAAATCACCTTTGCCATGCACGAGGGCAGGATTCTGGTGGCACATACCATCCTGATGGATGAGAAGAATAAAATTTGCCGTGCCTATCACTCCGCCTCGAAGAGAACGGATGATGCCTTCGACAAGAGTTTGATCGCGAAAGCCAATAAGGCCCTGCATTTCCACGATATGATGTATTTCAAGGATCTCGGCTACGAGGTGTATGATTTCGGCGGATATACTGCCAATACCGAGGATAAAGCCCTGCTGGGCATTAACAACTTTAAGCTGTCATTTGGCGGTAAAGTGGTGGAATGTACCAACTATTACACCGTGACCTACCATATATTAAAGAAGATAGGAGCTAAGATGGGCGCCCTGGGTCGGGGTTAACAAAGATCAAAACGATAATTCCAGCACAGTATGTTATTTAACTCGATAGAATTTGTCTTTTTCTTCATTATTGTAACCTCGCTGTACTTTATTCTTCCGCATAAGTACAGGTGGTTCCTGCTTCTGGTGGCGAGCTGCTATTTCTATATGGCGTTCGTTCCCATCTATATCCTGATCCTCTTCTTCACGATTGTGATCGACTATTTCGCGGGGATATGGATCGAGGAAGCCTCGGGGAAAAAGAAGAAACGATTCCTTGTCCTCAGCCTGGTGGCCAATATTGGCGTGCTGGCGGTATTCAAGTACTATAACTTTCTGAATGATAACCTGACCTACCTGCTGCACGGAGCCGGATGGGAGAACCCGATTCCCTATCTGTCGATCCTGCTGCCGATCGGTTTGTCCTTCCATACCTTCCAGGCCATGAGTTATACCATTGAAGTATATCGGGGCCATCAGAAAGCGGAAAGGCATTTCGGGATTTATTCGCTCTATGTAATGTTTTACCCTCAGCTGGTGGCCGGTCCGATTGAGCGACCGCAAAACCTGCTCTGGCAATTCAGGAAAGAGCATTATTTCGACTACGACCGGGTGGTAAGTGGTTTGCGTTTGATGTTATGGGGTTTCTTTATGAAACTGGTAATCGCCGACCGCCTGGCGATTTATGTGAATGCGGCCTATGGTAATCCGGATAAACACGATGGCCTGACCCTGGCCGTGGCAACCATGTTCTTTGCCTTCCAGATCTATTGTGATTTCGCCGGTTATTCGAATATCGCCATCGGTGCCGCAAGGGTAATGGGATTTGACCTGATGAAGAACTTCAACCGGCCCTATCTTTCATCCAGTGTTTCAGAGTTCTGGAGCCGTTGGCATATTTCACTGTCAACCTGGTTTAAAGACTATCTCTACATCTCCATGGGAGGAAACCGTGTGCCGATACCCCGTTGGTATTTCAACCTGTTCTTCACCTTCCTGGTGAGTGGATTATGGCATGGAGCCAACTGGACCTATATCATATGGGGGGCACTCAACGGAGCTTACCTGGTTTTGGCGCTTATACGTCAGCGTTATATCGATAAACATGTTGATAACAAAATTCCTTTACCCGCTTCGGTTCGGAAATTCATCAATATTGGGATCACGTTTGTGCTGATCTGCTTCTCCTGGATATTCTTCCGCGCCGAATCCGTGCAGGATGCCTTCCTCATTGTAGGCAAGATCTTTAAAATGGAGGGTCAGCTCTTTATCGACTTCACCCAGATGTTCTACGGATTCCTGGGGCTGGCGGTGCTGATGGGGCGTGAAATCAAACAGGAATATTTCAAGGATTCAAATTCCCTCCTGGAGAGCGCAAATCCCGTGGTGCGCTATGCCACCTACATGTTCCTCATCGTGATGATTCTGCTGATCGGTGTGTTTGACGGAAGCCAGTTTATTTATTTTCAATTCTAATCTGCATGTTGAGTCAATTAATTGCAAATAATGGATTCCGAAAATTCCTGCAGCGCCTGTTGATATTTCTGCTGGTGCTGTTTGCCCTGGACTTTGTTGTCGGATCCGTACTTCGGAAACTTTATTTCACCCAGAAATCGGGGGCCGATTATGAAACCATCTACGCCATCGAAAAAAGCAATGAGGAGGTGATGGTATTCGGATCATCCCGTGCAAGAAACCACTACCACCCCGAAGCCTTTGAGAAGGAACTGGGATTGTCATTTTATAATGCCGGACGGAATGGGAACTTCATTCTTTACAGCAATGCAGTGGCCCAGGCGGTGTTGAAAAGACATCAACCCCGGATCGTAATACTGGATGTGGTTGGACATGAATTCGAATACTATGCGCCGAACTATGAAAAGCTTTCGGTGCTGCTGCCTTTCTATCGGAATCATCCGGAGATTCGGTCCACGGTGAACCTGCGCGGACCGTTTGAAAAACTGAAACTCGGTTTTCAGGTCTATCCCTTTAACTCGATGCTGTTATCCGTGGGACTGGGCAATACGGAGTTTTATAATAAGAAGGATCCGGTTATCAAGGGCTATTCGCCGATTAACCGCGAGCTGACCGAGCAGCCGATAGTTGATACGGTGAACCTTCATTATGAAATCGACAGTGTGCAGGCCAAAAGTTATGAAGAGTTTATTATAGCCTGCAAACAGGCAGGGGTTCAGTTATATATTATCTGTTCACCCTATTTCAATAAGTTGCCGGTACGCGATAAATCCATCGTACTGGCCGAGCAGATCGCAGAGCAACACGGTGTTCCGTTCTGGGATCATTCGCAGGATCCGGAGTTTAGCTGGAACCCGAAAAACTTCTATGACGTGCGGCACCTGAATGAACCGGCATCCCTGCGGTTCTCGAAGAAAATTGCTGAAAAAATAAAAGCCAGTCAGCAGTCGGGAGATACCGATTCCCAACCATCAGAATCTGGAAATTAAACAGCCCGATCGGAAATTTAAAAGGATAGTCAGTTGATGCAGAAAAAGAAAAAGATGCTCCTGATTGGGCCGGTACCTGCACCGGCGGGTGGAGTGAGCATTCACTTGTGGCGATTGATGCATCTGTTGGAAGACGAATATGAGATTGATCTGGTGGATGAATCGAGAAATATCAAGCCGGGATACTTCAATATCCGCCAAAAGAAATTCTTTCAATACTGGAAGAAAATTGCCCAATCCGATTTTCTCTTCCTTCACTCGGGATTGAATGCCCTTCGGTTCATACATATCGTATCGGGCAAAATCCTGGGTAAGAAGATTGTAATGACCCTGCATGCATATCCCAAAGAGAAATCGGGATTGCTGCGCTGGTTCGATGAAACCCTTTACAACTGCTGTGATCTGGTGATCAGCGTAAATGATGAGATATTGGATCGGGTGACGATCAAAAAACATAAAGCGGCGGTGCAGTATGCCTTTCTTCCTCCCGTAATGAAGGAGGAAAAGGAATTGCCGGCCAGGGTGCAGGCACTCCTTGCCAAACAGAAAGAAGCCGGTAAGAAGATCATCGTTTCCAATGCCTGGCGGCTCGACCGCTTCAATGATCAGGATGTGTACGGAGTGGATATGTGCATTGAAGCCGTTCGGAAAATCCGTGAGTCGGGCATACCGGTACATTTTATCTTCAACGTGGCCACCATCGATATGTATGGTCCGGCTTATGATGCCTATCAGCAACAGATTCGCGATCTGAACCTGGAAGATGCTTTCTCGCTGATAAACGAAGAGCTTTCCTTTGTTAAACTGATGGAGCAGGCCGATATCGTGGTACGACCCACGAATACCGATGGCGATTCGCTTTCAATACGGGAAGCGCTTTTCCTCGACAAGCCCATCATCACTTCCGATGTGGTGAAAAGACCGGATGGTGTGATTCTTTTCAGAAATCGCGATCAGGAGGATTTTGAAACCGCCCTTTTCCAGGTGCTGAATGCCAAAGCGGATCTGAGTCCGAAGGTATCCATGCACTCGTATGAGCATTATAAAAAGACTTATTTGCACTTGTTGCAAAAAATAAACTAAAACAATAACCCATGTGTGGCTTTGCCGGATTTACCGGATTTGCAGATAACCAATCGCTGGCCGCGAATGCCAACCGGATTCAGGCGCATCGCGGTCCCGATAACCAGTCCGTTTGGGCCGATGATTATATCGCGCTGGCGCACCAGCGTTTGTCAATTATCGATCTGAGCGAACGGTCGAATCAGCCTTTTCATAAGGGTGATTATGCGATTTTGTTCAATGGGGAGATATACAATTACCAGGCACTGCAGGTAAAACTGCGCGAGGAGAAGCAGGTGGATTTTATCACCAGCGGCGATACCGAAGTGGCTCTGGAAATGTTTGTGCAATATGGGGTGAAGAGCCTGGACCAGCTGATCGGTATGTTCGCTTTTGCGATCTACAATAAAAAGACCCGCGAGCTGGTGCTGGCCCGCGATCATTTTGGTATCAAACCGCTTTTCTATAC
>DATCJQ010000065.1:0-10035 GCA_036562745.1 Flavihumibacter sp. | reverse complement strand
CTTTGGGATCGATGCTGAGGTTGGCGATGCGATCGGCTTCCAGATCGAAAATCACTTCCGTGGCCGAAGCCGGAAACCAGTTGGTATAAACCGTCACATCCTGACGGGTATAGGCGTTATTGGCCCCACCGTTGAATTCCATGGTGCGGTCAAACTCCTTGGGACCGTATTTCTTCGCCCCGTTGAACATCATGTGTTCAAAAAAATGGGAGAGACCTGTAATTCCCTGATACTCATTGCGTGAACCCACCCGATAAAAAAGGTACATATTGGCATTCGGGATGGAAAAATCCTCCACCACCAAAAACTTCATGCCATTTTTCAGGGTGAAGGTCTGCACATCATCGACCTTGAGCTGAGCCTGTGCAAAATAGGCGGACAATAAAAAAAGACTCGTCCAGATTTTCTTCATGTTAAGTGTTTTATGCCCGTTAAAGCTACTACATGTTAAGTTTGTTGCCAGACCGCTCAGTAAAAATTGAATCCTCTCATACTATTATCCCCAACCGTTCGGCAAAAATTACTGGCTCATGCCCGGGATTTAAATTAGATTTGATATTATGAAAAGTCTTACTATCAAATCAGGAATACAGATGACGGTGGCCGCAATCGGCACAGCTGCAGTGTTGTTCAATGGCGCGGTACAGGCCCAGGGCCTGCCCGAATCCTACGATTTTGGGCTGGGTGTGACCTATGCGGTGAGTTCGGGTAAGAAAGAGGGAGCCCTCAAAAAGGGCGAAACCATGGGTGTTTGGTTTTCAAAAGGCGCACATACCGGCATTGAGCCCACCAATCAGAAAGGATTCTTTATGGTAGTGGACGCCCAATCGCAGAAGATGGTCACTTTTATGACCGAGCAAAAAATGGCCATGGTAATGGATATGGGGAAAATGGCCCAGAAAATCCAAAGCAAGGAAGGTGAAAAAGTTCCGGATGTGAAAATCACCAAGGTGGGAACCGAAACTGTTCTTGGCTACAACTGTACTATTTATAATGTGGAAAGCGATGATACCAACACCAGGGTTTGGGTAACCACTGAACTGGAGGGAGGTATGGGCAGTTTTTCGGCTGCGATGTCGAATATGTTCAAAAATCGCAAAAGCGCCATGCTGTACCCCGATCTCAAGGGCATCGACAATGGGGTGATGCTGAAATTGCATTCGACCGACAAAAAATCGGGCGATATCAGTGTGATGGAAGCCACCAACGTAGATAAGGGCGGCAAGAAAATTTCCACCACTGCCTATAAAGTGATGAGCATGCCCGGCTAATATTTCCCGTTAATACACGGGTTGCGCAATGGGCAGGTGCACATATATATTTACATAGTTCTCCGAATCGGTATTGATGTTCAGGCGACCACCCTCTGCCTGGGCAATGGAGATGGATTTTTTCAGTTTCAACAACTTGGAGGGGTCCTGAAGACTCTGTTCCTGCTGAAGATAGCGCACCAGGATTTCCAGTTCGTCCCGCCGGTGGATTTGTATGTCGATATGCTTTGCACCGTGCGCCTGGGCCAGGGCCAGCAGGTTCTGCAGAATCCGGTAGATATGCAAACCGGCTTCTGTGGGCAGGGATTCGGGACTGTCGAGTGTAAAATCCACTTCGATATCGGAACCCATCGACCATTGGTCTACAAAATCGCGCAGGAGGAAACGCGGATCGGCCTGTCTGGTGTCGACCGGGTTGATATAATTACTGAGAACCTTAATCTCATCAATAATCATATCAATATTGTTTTTGCTTCGCGCCAGAAATGTGGTGGTCAGATCCTTTTCCGATTCTGCAAAATCAAGATAGAGCTTGGTGGCGGCCAGGGTTTGAGCAAAGTTTTCATGTAACTGCTGGGCGATAAAGCTCCGTTCAGACTCCTCCTCACGGATGGACAGACGCTGCAGGCTTTTTTCCGCCTCGATCAGGCGGTTGGTGTATTTGACCAGTGATCGGTTCTTGCGTTTGAGTTCCATCAGGCGGCTCACCTGGTTGGCGATAATCATGAGCGATTTGCGCTGTTCTTCATTCAGCTCCCTTTCGTTGCTGCTGTCCAGCACACAAACGGTTCCCAATTTCTTTCCGGTATGACCCAGAATCGGCGCTCCGGCGTAGAACACGATATGGGGCGTATCGGTAACCAGGGGACTGTGACGGAAGCGGCTGTCTTCCCGCGCATCCTGCACCAGCATCACGCCGTCCTGGCGTATGGTATAATGACAGAATGCAATATCCCGCCTGGTTTGTCGCATCGGAATGTTGCGTTTGGATTTGAACCACTGGCGATCCTTATCAATAAAGCTGATAGCCGCCATGGGGCACCCGGTTATACCCGTTGCAAGATCAAGCAGTTGGGAAAAATCCTCCTCTTCTTCCGTATCGAGGATTCCGTAGGAGTAAAGCTCGGCCAAACGAATTTCTTCCTGCAAATCATTCACTTCGGATACCATGTTATAATCTATTAGGGGTCAAAGTCGGATCGACCAAAATTAAACGAAAAACTCCCAACTATCGTCTGTTGTTAATATAGAATTAATTCTAAGTTAAAAGCGCTTTTTCTACAACCATTAAGGCTGTGCGTCTGTAATTAATCCCCCAAATACTGCAAAATGGACTGATCGATTTTGTATTATTAATAAATACATTTGCATCTTTCAATGAATCTGCTACATGGATTGGAAACAGTTTGAAAAAGTGTCTAAGGCTTTGGGCGATATGAATCGCCTCCGTATCCTCGAAGCTATTTCGAAGAAAAAGGGAGTATTGGAATGCTCCGCCATTGTTCAATCCCTGGATCTGGCACAACCCTCCGTAAGTCATCATATTAAGACTTTGGTGGAAGCCGGTTTGATTGAACCCGAAAAATCGGGACGGAACTATACCTACATACTTAATAAGGACCTCTTTGATTGGTACATTAAAAGGTTAAGAACGATTGCTGGCTAATTAACCTTGGCTTAAGAAGACCGTAATAATAGAAAAGATGAGAACACCGTTACTACTGTCCGCGCTACTCGTAGGATGGCTGCAGGGCATTGGGCAGGCTGTTCCCGACAGTTTACCAAAAGAACTGAATCTGGAACAGGCCGTAGCTTTTTCGTTAAAGAACCAACCATTGGTGCAGCAGGCATTGATAGATCAGAAAATCACCTCGGCAAATATCAGGAGCAGACTGGCCGACTGGTATCCGCAGGTGAACATGAACTATAATCTGCAGCATAATTTTGAAGTTCAGACAAGTATTATCGGGGGGAACCCCATCAAATTGGGTGTGGATAATGTTTCCGCCCTTCAGTTTACTCTTTCCCAAACACTTTTTAATCGTGATGTATTGCTGGCGCGTCGTACCCGCAATGATGTGATGCAACAGGCCTATCAATTCACCGAAAGGCAGAAGATTGATGTGGTGGTGGCGGTTTCCAAAGCCTATTACGACGTGATTGCCACGGCACAACAGGTGAAAGTTGCCGAAGAAAATATCACACGTATTGAAAGAAGCTTGCGGGATGCCAAATTCCAGTACGAGGCCGGCGTTGCGGATAAGACCGACTACAAGCGTGCAACCATCGCCCTGAACAATGCGAAAGCATCCAAGCTGGCGAATGAGGAAATTCTGAAGGCCAAGCAGGAATATTTAAAATCCTTAATGGGTTATCCTTCCGAAGCGCCGATCAGCCTCCTGTACGACAGCGTGGCGCTGGAAAATTCGATCACACCGCCCGTGGATGAAGAGCCTAATCTCAGTAACCGGATCGAATACCAGTTGTTGAGCACGCAGTTGAAGCTGCAGGAAGCCAATCTGCGTTACAACAAGTGGGCCTATCTGCCCAACCTCTCACTCAACGGTGCGTACAATCTGAATTATCAGAATAATGAGTTTTCACGTCTGTACAAGTTGAACTATCCCAACTCATTTGCGGCGCTGACCCTCGCCTTCCCGATTTTCCAGGGTGGGAAACGCAAGGCGAATATCGATGCAGCCACCTGGGAACTGGAACGCACCCGGCTCGATCTGCTGAGTTTGAAAAATTCGGTGAATGCCGCCTACTCACAGGCCATGGCGACCTACCGGAGCACTTATGCCAACTACCAGGCACTGAAGGAGAACCTCGAACTGGCGCGGGAAGTATATGACGTGATCCAGCTTCAATACAGAAATGGTATCAAAACCTATCTGGAAGTAATCAATGCAGAGACAGATCTCCGCACTGCAACCATAAATTATTATACCGCGCTTTACAATGTACTGGCAAGCAAGGTAGACGTAGAAAAAGAACTCGGACAAATCAAATTTTAATTCACTGGTTTATGAGACATAGTTTATATACAGCAATTATCGGATCGATCGTACTGGCTTCCTGCGGTCAGAATCAGCAACAGGCCGGGGCGATGATGGCTCCTGCAGCCGTGAAGGTAACGGTAGAGGCCGTGCAGGAAGGGAATCCCGTTTATTTTGATGAATATCCCGCTACATTAACCGCCCTCGATCAGGTGGAACTGCGTCCGCAGGTAAGCGGTTTTATCACCGGTATCCATTTTAAAGATGGACAGCGAGTGAAAAAAGGACAACTGCTCTATACCATCGATGCACAATTATATAATGCGAACTATCAGCAGGCTGTGGCCAATCTGAGTGTGCAGGAAGCCAACCTGGCCCGCGCACAGAAGGATGCCGATCGTTATCGCGAATTGCAGAAAAATGATGCGGTGGCCCGTCAGCTGGTGGATAATGCCGAAGCGGCACTGGAAGTGGCTCAAAAGCAGGTGGAAGCAGCCAAAGCCAATATTGAAGCCACTCAAACCAGCGTACGGTATACACGGGTAGTGGCGCCTTTTGATGGTATCGTGGGTATTTCACTGGCAAAACAGGGGGCACCGGTTACAGCCGGACAAACCCTGCTGAATACCATTTCCTCCGTGGGTGATGTGGCAGTTGATTTCAATGTGGATCAGAGTCAGATTTATCGCTTCACCGAACTGCTGAATAAAGGAGCAAAGGATTCTATTTTCCAGCTGGCATTTGGTCAGGATCTATATCCTTATCCCGGACGACTCGTATTGCTCGACCGGGCGGTGGATGCGCAAACCGGAACCATCAAAGCGCGGGTGGTATTCCCCAATAAGGAGGAACGCCTGCGCAGCGGGATGAACGGAACCCTTCGCGTGAAAAATGCCGGTAAAGAGAAAAGCCTGCTGATTCCCTTCAAGGCCGTAACCGAGCAGCTGGGTGAATACTTTGTATATAAGGTAACCGACAGCAGCACTGTTACCCAGCAGAAAGTTCTGATCGGCCGTCAAATTGGTGCCGATGTGATTATCCGCAACGGATTAAATCCCGGCGATTCCATCGTAGTTCAGGGTGTTCAAAACCTGCGTGAGGGTGCGAAAATTGAATCTGTTCCCGCCGCAGCTCCTGCCCAACAATAATTTAGATTCTTAAGAAGACGATAAAGCAGCAGCATGATAGCAGATATTTTTATAAAAAGACCGGTAACCGCCATCGTCGTATCCATTGTGATCGTTCTGGTGGGGGTGATCTCGCTGATTAATTTGCCCGTAGCGCAGTATCCGGAAATTACACCACCCACGGTTTCCATCTCCGGAAACTTTGTGGGCGCCGATGCGGAAACGGTGGAACAGACTACCACCACCGCCATCGAAACACAGGTGAACGGTACACCGGGTATGACCTATATGACGAGTAACAGTACTTCCTCTGGTCAGAGCAGTATTACCGTCAACTTTGAAGTAGGAACCAATATTGATATCGCCACCCTGGATGTACAGAACAGGGTGAGCGTGGCCGAACCGAGCCTTCCCGATGCGGTAAAGCGTTTGGGCCTCACCGTTAGGAAGCGTAACCCCAGTATCATGATGGTGCTGGCCTTCTATTCTCCAAAGGGCACCCACGATGCCACTTTCGTGGGTAACTACGTAAACCTTTACGTGAAGGATGCGATTACACGGGTTAAAGGTGTGGGTGACGTATTTACACGGGCAGATGACTTCGCCATGCGCGTTTGGCTGAACCCGGAAAAACTTGCCGCCCTCAATATGACTCCCGCTGAGGTAAACCTGGCCCTGCAGGAGCAGAACCTCCAGGTGGCTGCCGGTACCGTGGGTGGTAATCCCCAGCCCGGCGTGCAGACTTTCGAATACTCCATCCTTACCAACAGCCGTCTGAATACCGTTGAGCAGTTTGAGAATATTGTGGTGCGTACCCGTCCGGCTGATGGATCCATCGTTTACCTGAAAGATGTTGCGCGTGTGGAACTGGGTAAATTCGATTATGGTATCAACGCCTTTGTGGAAGACGGTCGTCCCGCTGCCTTCCTGCTCATTTACCAGGCCCCCGGTGCCAATGCGCTGGAGACCTATAAGGGTATCAACCAGGCCCTGGCAGAATTGCGCAAGTCTTTCCCGAAGGATATCGACTACGTGGTTCCTTCAGAATCTGTATCTGTGGTGGAAGCATCCATCAATGAGGTATTGCACACACTGGTGGAAGCCCTGATCCTCGTGGTACTGGTGGTGTTCCTCTTCCTGCAAAGCTGGAGGGCAACTTTTATCCCGGTACTGGCCATCCCCGTATCACTGATCGGTACCTTCATCTTCTTCGGACCCCTTGGATTCACCATCAACACACTGACCCTTTTCGCCTTCGTACTGGCGATTGGTATTGTGGTGGATGATGCCATCGTGGTGGTGGAAGCGGTTCAGCATAATATTGACCATGAGAAAATGTCGCCCAAGGAAGCTACCCAGAAAGCGATGCGCGAAATCTCTGGTCCGGTTATCGCCATCGCCCTGATCCTGGCCGCGGTGTTCGTGCCCGTGGGCTTTATTCCGGGTATCGTGGGTCGGCTCTACCAACAGTTTGCGATCACCATTGCGGTGTCTGTATTGATTTCTGCCTTCGTGGCGCTATCGCTCACCCCGGCACTTTGTACCATCCTGCTGAAACCTTCCAAGGATCCATCGGCCAAGCGGAATGCCCTGGAAAAATTCTTTGCCGGTTTCAACACCTGGTTTAACAAAGTAACCCGTGGTTATGCGAAATCCGTTGGTAGCTGGATCCGCCATACGCCCTGGGTATTGGCACTGCTCGTAGCCCTGGTGGTGGGATTGTTCTTCCTCTTCAAGGCGAAACCCACCGGCTTCATACCCACTGAAGATGAGGGTCGTTTGTTCGTGACTTATGAAATGCCTGAAGCTACATCAACCACCCGCAGTGTGAATATGATTAATGATATCAGTGAACGCGTGCGTGCGATTCCTGAAGTGAGAGTGGTGGGCGGTCTGGCCGGCCTGAACATCGTGAGCTTCTCCAACAAATCCAACGCCGGTACCATCTTCGTTAACCTCAAGCCCTGGGATCAGCGGAAAGGAAAGGGACAGCATGCGAATGATGTGATCAGAAAAATCCAGGCTGCAGTGGCTGATATCAAGGAAGCGAGAGTGCTGGTAATTGCGCCGCCCGCGATTCCGGGTCTGGGTGCCACATCCGGTTTCTCCTTCGAATTGCAACAAACCGGGGGTACGGATGATGTGAAAAAGTTTGAACAGGTATTGTATCAATTCGTGGCGCAACTGAACCAGCGGCCGGAAATCGGCATGGCATACTCCTTCTTTAACTCCCGTACGCCCTCTTACAAAGTGGATGTGGATCGTGAGCAGGCCAAGCGCCTGGGAGTTCAGGTTTCCGATGTGTACAGCACCCTGTCTACCTTCCTCGGAAGTAGCTATGTGAACGACTTCAATATTTATGGACGGAATTTCCGTGTGGTGAGTCAGGCCGACAGCAATTACCGCAGCACGCTCGAAGGAATCGAGAAATTCTATGTGCGCAACAGCCAGGGTAATATGATCCCGCTGGGTTCGCTGATTACCACCCGTGTAATCGAAACCCCGGCTGTGATCAGCCATTTCAACCTGTTCCGTTCCGCACAGATCAACGGTACCCCTGCGCCGGGTTATAGTAGTGGTCAGGCCATCGAGGCTCTGATTGAAACTGCCAAAACCCTGCCTGCCGGATACAGCTACGATTTCTCGGGCCTGAGCCGTGAGGAGATCAAAGCCGGTAGCCAACAGACAACCATCTTCATGATTTCGGTGGTGTTCGTGTTCCTCTTCCTGGCTGCGCTTTATGAAAGCTGGTCGGTACCCTTCTCGGTACTGTTTGCCGTGCCGATCGGTGCATTCGGATCGATCCTGACCCTGACCTTCCTGCCGCAGTTGTCCAATAACGTGTACGCGCAGATTGGTTTGATTACCCTGATTGGTCTGGCGGCAAAGAACGCCATCCTGATTGTGGAATTTGCCAAGGAAAGAGTGGACAAGGGTATCGATGTGGTGTATGCAACGCTGCAGGCGGTTCAGCTTCGGTTACGCCCCATCGTTATGACCTCCCTGGCCTTCATCCTCGGTGTACTGCCTCTGGCCTTTGCATCGGGTGCAGCGTCTGAATCAAGGAGAACCATCGGTTGGACCGTATTCGGAGGAATGCTGGCTGCCACCACCCTCGCCATCTTCGTGGTACCGGTACTGTATGTACTGATCACCAAGATCGCTTACGGTAAAAAACTCCGTGAAATCAGGGCTCAGAAAGCTCTGGAAGAAGAAATCGATAAAAATATCGTGGAGCACGGAATGTAACAGACTGAAAAACCTCATAGCAAAAGGGTCGGTGCAAGCCGGCCCTTTTTTTTGTGAGCTGAATAGCGGTTTTCTGATCCTGAAGTGACTTCAGTTAATACAGTAACCCGTTATGCTTATGAACCGCATTTCCAAAAGCTGGTGCTCGCTCTTGCTTGTTGCAGCGATCGCCTGTAAAACCAACCCTTCGCCTGAGTCAAACCAGGGTGTTGCACATTATGTCAACCCCTTTATAGGAACCACCGCGCTGAATGATTCGGCCATAGTGGGATTTCATACCCCGGAAGGATGGCGACCCTGGTCGGGTCTTACCTATCCCGGCGCCTCGCTGCCAAATGCGATGGTGCAGGTGGGCCCTATGACTGAATATGGTTCCGGGGCCGGTTATGAATATGAAGATTCACTGATCCTCGGATTTACCCATACCAATAAAGGTCACTGGAACCTTTGCAATATCCCCATACTTCCGGTAAGTGGCCCGGTGGATACCAGCAAACAGATCGCGTCGCGCTTTGATCACGGGCAGGAATCGGCCGGTGCGGGTTTTTACCAGGTGCTTCTTCAGGACTTCGATATCAATGTTAATCTGACCTCCACATTGAGGGCAGCTTATCACCAATATGAATTCCGTAATAAGAAAGACCGGAAAATTCTTTTCGATCTGGCCAAAGCGAATAACCGTGTCCGGGGCTGGCGAATAGAGCAGGTTGATCAATATTCCGTTCAGGGCGTGCAGGATATGGGGGGCGAACAGGTGTACTTTTTTGCGTCGTTAAATACGCCCTTTGAACTTGAAAAATTCCGTGAAAACACCCGCGGCGGACGCGCCTTCCTGAATCTTAAGAATGATGGCAGCGATACGGTTCTGCTCAAAATTGGCCTTTCTTATGTAAGCACAGCCAATGCACGTGAAAACCTGGAAAAGGAAATTGGTTCCCGTTCTTTCGCAGAAGTCAAGCATACTGCCTATAATACCTGGGAATCCCTTCTCTCCAATATCAGGGTAACGGGGGGCACCGAAAAACAAAAAGAACTCTTTTACACATCGCTGTATCGGGTCTTTTTATGGCCGGCCCTGCGTTCCGATGTAAATGGCGAATATACCGATGTAAACAAGAAGGTAGTAAAAGCTTCCTTCAACTATTACACGGTTCCCTCGCTTTGGGACACCTACCGGAACAAACTGGTATTGCTTGGAATTATGTCGCCCAAAGTCACGGCCGACATAATTCAGTCGCTGATCGATATTGGCGATAAAAAGGGCTTTATCCCCACGTTCTTTCACGGGGATCATGCGGCGCCCTTTATTGTTGGATCGTATCTGCGCGGTATTGACGGATTTGATGTACAGAAAGCCTATAAACACCTGCTGAACAACGCATATAATGA
>DATCJQ010000063.1:0-6746 GCA_036562745.1 Flavihumibacter sp. | reverse complement strand
GCATGGTGTTGCTGAACAAAGAATCCAAAACACCCCTCCTGGTAGCAGCTGCCAATAACGGTGCCGCACAGGTGATAAAAATTAATCTCCCATGATGAAGTGGATGATATTACTGGGACTGCTTATTTCCGTACAATCCGGGTTCGCTCAGTCTGGTTCTGCCAAATCTCAATCGGGGCGGTCGCAAACAGGGCCGGCCAAATCCGGTAAGTCTGCCGGCCTGTTCCATGCTGCCGATGCTTCGGCATTGTACAGGTCGCAGCAGATTCTGACGGATGTGATTGTGCACGATATTTTTAATCCGCCCGTGGCGAGCCGGATCTATGCTTATTCGCACATGGCGGCTTACGAGGCACTGGCGGTGGCCGGATCGGGTAAACTCAAACCTTTCCATACTCTCTTATCGGGATTTCCAGCCATACAATACAGCAAGGAGGCCGATCCGGTGATTGTTGCACTGGAGGCGTTTCGTTTAACCGGCCGATCTTTGGTTTTCTCGGAAGGATGGTTCTCGGATTCGATGCAGGTTCTGATAAATGAGGTGGTCGACCACCGTCTGCGCTTATCCCGCCGGAAACCTGCTCAGAAAGCCGATAGAATTCTGCAGATTTCGCTGGAGGCTGGTAAACTGGTGGCCGACAGTATGGCTGCCTGGATTTCGAAAGACAATTATAAGGAGACCCGGTCAGCGCGCCGCTACCAGTTGCAGAAAAAGCCGGGCACCTGGCTGCCCACTCCTCCGGGTTATATGCAGGCGATTGAACCGCATTGGCAGAAGATGCGAACCATCACCATGGATAGTGCGAGCCAGCATCGTCCGCCTGCGGTTACCCCTTTCTCCACCGAAAAGGGAAGCCAGTTTTACAATGAAGCCTATGAAGTGTACTCGACGGGCGTGAACATGACCGAAGAACAGCGTGCGATTGCTGCCTTCTGGGACTGTAATCCCTTCCATATCACGATGCAGGGGCACGTAAACTACGCTACCAAGAAGATTACTCCCGGCGGGCATTGGATGCAGATCGCGGGACTGGCCAGCCGCATGCGCAATTTCGGCATGGAAGAGGCCGCCCGTGCTTATGCTTTTACGGCCATTGCGATCTATGACGGGTTTATCAGCTGCTGGGATGAGAAGTACAACAGTCACCTGATCCGTCCGGAGACCTATATTAATAGTTATATCGATGAATCCTGGCGGCCCCTGCTGCAAACCCCGCCCTTTCCGGAATATCCCAGCGGTCATAGTGTGGTGTCGGGTGCGGCATCCGTGGTGCTGACCCGTCTGTTTGGGGAGAATTTCGCTTTTGTGGATGATACCGAGAAGCCGTATGGACTGCCCGAGCGGAGTTTTCCCTCCTTTGAGGCGGCCTGCCTGGAAGCGGCCATTTCCCGCCTTTATGGGGGCATTCATTATCGTCCGGCTATCGAATTCGGGGTGGAACAGGGGCGAAAAGTAGGGAAAGGCGTGGTAGACCGGCTTAAAATGGGCTTTTGACTTTTGAATTAAAAAGTCTACCTTTGCCGTCCGTTTTACTATATTCGGATAGCTATCTGGGAAGATTACAAAATGGCCATTTATTTGTAATTTCCTTATAATCAGTGCATAAGACTTTAAAACCGGTTTAAAATACATATGTCTTCAACTAAACAGAACACCAGGATCAACTTTGGTAAGATCAAACACCTCGCTGAAGCTCCTGACCTGCTGGAAGTGCAGATTCAATCGTTTAAAGACTTCTTTCAACTCGAAACCACTCCTGACAAGCGTAACAACGAAGGGTTGTTCAAGGTGTTCAAGGAAAACTTCCCCATCACCGATACCCGCAACATCTTCGTGCTGGAGTTCCTCGATTATTTTATCGATCCTCCGCGTTATACAATCGAAGAGTGTATGGAACGCGGACTCACTTACGCCGTTCCTCTGAAAGCCAAGCTGCGCCTGAGTTGTAATGACGAAGAGCACGTAGACTTTCAAACCATTGTACAGGATGTATTCCTCGGAAACATTCCGTACATGACTCCCCGTGGTACATTTGTGATTAACGGAGCAGAGCGCGTGGTGGTATCACAGCTGCACCGTTCACCTGGCGTATTCTTTGGCCAGTCTGTACACCCCAACGGTACCAAGATTTATTCTGCCCGGGTTATTCCCTTCAAAGGAGCCTGGATGGAATTTGCTACCGATATCAACAACGTAATGTATGCCTATATCGATCGTAAGAAGAAGTTCCCTGTAACTACGCTTCTGCGTTCTATTGGCTTCGAAACTGATAAAGACATCCTGGAACTCTTCGGTATGGCCGATGAAGTGAAAGGAGAGAAGAAAGCCCTGGAAAAATACCTCGGCAAGAAACTGGCTGCCCGCGTACTGCGTACCTGGGTGGAAGACTTTGTTGACGAAGATACCGGTGAAGTTGTATCCATCGAGCGGAACGAAGTGGTGCTGGAGCGTGATACCATCCTTGATGAAGAAGCGATCGAAATGATTGTTGACATGGATGTGAAGAGCGTGTTCCTTCAACGCGAAGACGTGGGTGGTGACTATGCTATCATCTACAACACCCTGAACAAGGATACTTCCAACAGTGAGCTGGAAGCGGTTCAGCACATCTACCGTCAACTGCGTGGTGCCGATGCACCCGATGATGAAACCGCCCGTGGTATCATCGACAAACTCTTCTTCTCAGACAAACGTTATGACCTGGGTGAAGTAGGTCGTTACAAAATCAACCGTAAACTCAATCTCAACTATCCGCTTGATCACAAGGTGTTGACCAAGGAGGATATCATTGAGATCATCAAATACCTGGTACGTTTAACCAACGGTAAGGCAGAAATCGATGATATCGATCACCTGAGCAACCGTCGTGTTCGTACCGTAGGTGAGCAGCTTTACGCTCAGTTCGGCGTGGGTCTGGCTCGTATGGCCCGTACCATCCGTGAGCGGATGAACGTTCGCGATAACGAAGTGTTTACTCCGGTAGACCTGATCAACGCGCGTACACTGTCATCTGTTATCAACTCATTCTTTGGTACCAGCCAGCTGTCGCAATTCCTCGATCAGACCAACCCGCTGTCTGAGATCACGCACAAGCGTCGTATTTCAGCCCTCGGTCCGGGTGGTTTGAGCCGTGAACGTGCGGGCTTTGAGGTTCGTGACGTACACTACTCACACTACGGTCGTCTCTGTACCATCGAAACACCGGAAGGACCGAACATCGGTCTGATCTCCACACTTTGCGTACACGCGAAGATCAACGAGATGGGCTTTATCGAAACGCCTTATCGTAAAGTGGAGAACGGTAAAGTGAACATGAAGGAACTGACCTTCCTGAGCGCAGAAGAAGAGGATACTGCGAAAATCGCGCAGGCGAACACTCCGCTTTCTGCAAATGGTGAGTTCGTTGAAGAGAAGATCATCAGCCGCGAAACCGGTGACTTCCCCATCCTCGATAAAGCTGACGTGGAATATATGGACGTAGCTCCGAACCAGATTGTAGGTTTGTCGGCTTCCCTGATTCCCTTCCTGGAGCACGATGACGCCAACCGTGCGCTGATGGGATCAAACATGCAACGCCAGGCTGTACCCCTGATCAGACCCCAGGTGCCCATCGTAGGTACCGGTCTGGAAGCCAAAGCTGCCCGCGACGCCCGCGTTCAGATTCTGGCCGAAGGAAATGGTGTGGTTGAGTATGTTGATGGTAATGAAATTCACATCCGCTACGAGCGCAACGACGAGCAGCGTCTGGTTAGCTTCGAAGAGGATCTGGTGGTTTACCGTCTCACTAAATACCAAAAAACCAACCAGGAAACTTCCATCACCCTGAAACCCGCCGTTAAGAAAGGTCAGCAGGTGAAAGAAGGAGATTTCCTGACTGAAGGATATGCCGTACAAGGCGGAGAACTCGCACTCGGTCGCAACCTGAAAGTGGCATTCATGCCCTGGAAAGGGTACAACTTCGAGGATGCGATCGTAATCAACGAAAAAGTTGTGCGCGAAGACCTCTTCACCTCCGTACACATTTCCGAATATGAACTGGAAGTTCGCGACACCAAACTGGGTGAGGAAGAACTGACTCCGGATATTCCGAACGTATCTGAAGAAGCGACCAAAGACCTCGATGAGAATGGTATCATTCGCATCGGTGCTCAGATTAAGGAAGGTGATATCCTGATCGGTAAAATCACTCCCAAAGGCGAAAGCGATCCCACTCCGGAAGAAAAACTGCTGCGCGCCATCTTCGGTGATAAAGCAGGTGATGCCAAGGATGCTTCACTGAAAGCGCCGAACGGTGTGGAAGGTGTTGTAATCGACAAGAAACTGTTCCAACGCGCGAAGAAAGACAAGAATGCCAAAGTGCGTGAGAAAGCTGCGCTGGAAAAAGTGGAAAAAGTACACGAGAAAAACGTGGCTGATCTGCAGGAAGTGCTCCTGAGCAAACTCCTGACCCTGCTGAAGGATAAATCATCTGCCGGTGTTAGCAATAACTTCGGTGAAGTTCAGATCGGTAAGGGTGCCAAGTTCACCAACAAAAACCTGGCTGGACTTGACTTCCTCAACATCAACCCGCTGGGTTGGACCGGTGATGAAAAGGTAGACAGCCAGATCAACATCCTGTTGCACAATTACAGCATCAAGTATAACGAAGAACTGGGTAGATACAAACGCGAGAAGTTCAACATCAGCATTGGGGATGAATTACCTGCCGGTGTACTGAAACTTGCCAAAGTTTACCTGGCCGTTAAACGTAAACTGAAAGTAGGGGATAAGATGGCGGGACGTCACGGTAACAAAGGTATCGTTGCCAAGATCGTTCGTGCTGAAGACATGCCCTTCCTCGAAAACGGTGAGCCGGTTGATATCGTGCTGAACCCGCTGGGTGTACCTTCCCGTATGAACCTGGGTCAGATCTACGAAACCGTACTCGGATGGTGCGGTGAGCAACTCGGCGTTCGTTTTGCCACTCCGATCTTCGACGGTGCTACCACCGAAGAAATCGAGCAGAAATGTAAGGAAGCCGGTATCCCGATGATGGGGCACACCTATCTCTATGACGGCGAAACCGGTGAACGATTCCACCAGAAAGCAACAGTGGGTGTGATCTATATGATCAAACTGCACCACATGGTGGATGACAAAATGCACGCACGTTCTATCGGACCATACTCTCTCATCACACAACAACCGCTGGGTGGTAAAGCCCAATTCGGTGGTCAGCGTTTCGGTGAGATGGAAGTGTGGGCACTCGAAGCTTACGGTGCATCCAACATTCTGCAGGAACTGTTAACCATCAAATCCGATGATATCATAGGACGTGCCAAGACCTATGAAGCCATCGTGAAAGGTGATAATATTCCAAGACCGGGTGTTCCTGAATCATTCAACGTATTGATTCATGAATTGAGAGGTCTGGGCCTCGACCTGAAGTTTGATTAAGTCAATCAACGGTCATTATTTCATTGAGGGTACCGAAAGGTGCCCTCTTTTTTTTATATTCCGACTTAAAAAACGATAACGATACATGCCAGGAAACAAGTTGACACGCAGATGGACGGAAATTGTGCCTTTTGTTGCTTTATTGCTTTATTTCGGACAACCCTATGTTACCGACAGCTGGTGGTACACACTATTGTTGGCAGGCGGACTGATAAGCAGTGTATTGGTAGCAGTTCACCATGCCGAAGTGGTGGCGCATAAGGTGGGAGAGCCATTTGGTACCCTCGTGCTCGCCATTGCCGTAACGACCATCGAAGTGGCGCTGATTGTTTCCCTCATGCTGGCCGGCGGACCAGGATCCGAAGCGCTGGCACGTGATACCGTTTTCGCCGCCGTTATGATAATCCTCAATGCTATCGTCGGACTCTGTCTGCTGGCGGGCGGTTTCAAACACCGTGAACAAAGATTCAGTCTGGAAGGAGTGAGCGCAGGATTAATTGCTCTGGTTGCCATTTCCTTTCTCACCATGGTGTTGCCGAATTATACAACATCGAACTCCGGACCGGAATATTCAAGGGCGCAGTTGATCTTTATTGCGATCATCACCCTTATCATTTACCTGAGTTTTGTTTTCGTACAAACGATCCGGCACCGCGACTATTTCCTGCCCGATCATCATGAGACGGATCAGACGGTTCACGCGGAACCGCCTACATTGAAGGCCGCACTATTATCATTGTTCTTACTGATACTTGCCCTGGTTGCGGTGGTGCTGCTTGGTAAGTCTCTGTCTCCCACCATTGAACGCGCCGTTGAATCCGTTGGTGCACCCAAGACGCTGGTCGGAATCATCATTGCGATGGTGGTATTGATGCCGGAAGGACTGGCGGCCTATCGGGCTGCAAGAAATAATCGTTTGCAAACCAGTTTGAACCTGGCCATCGGTTCGGCACTCGCAAGTATTGGGCTAACCATCCCCGTTGTAGCTACCGTTTCCATCTTAATGGGATTCGATCTTATGATGGGTATCGATGCGAAATCAACCCTCTTGCTGGTGCTTTCGCTGCTTATTGTTATGACCTCTCTTCGGACGGGAAGAACAAATATTCTTCAAGGAATTGTATTGGTGCTTTTATTTTTTGTTTACCTGTTTGTTACGGTAGTTCCCTAGCAATTCGTAAATTTCAACTTTCCTTGATTATATTATGAAAAAAATAACTACACTGCTGATGGGCGTTACCTGCTGCCTGGTAACAACTGCTCAATCAAAACGACCCCTCCAACCCGAAGATTGGTACAGACTGAAAAC
>DATCJQ010000059.1:0-3272 GCA_036562745.1 Flavihumibacter sp. | reverse complement strand
GTGCGGCCGGGACCGATACAGGGGGATATGGTGCATCCCTATTTGCGAAGGCGGAATGGGGAGGACCCCATTGAATTTCCATCTAAAGAGCTGGAAGAAATATTGGGAAGAACCCTGGGCGTGCCGCTTTTCCAGGAACAGGCGATGAAGATTGCGATTGTGGCGGCGGGTTTCTCACCTTCGGAGGCGGATGAACTGCGGCGCAGCATGGCCACTTTCAAAGTACATGGCATGGTTACCCGCTTCGAGAAAAAACTAACGGAGGGCATGATGCGCAACGGGTACAGCGAGGAGTTTGCCCGCAAAGTGTTTAAGCAGCTCGAGGGATTTGGATCCTATGGTTTTCCGGAAAGTCATGCGGCCAGTTTTGCACACCTGGTGTATGTATCGTGCTGGATCAAATGCCATTACCCCGATGTGTTTGCCGTGGCATTGTTGAACAGTCAGCCTATGGGCTTTTATCAGCCTGCCCAGATAGTGAACGATGCACGTCAGCATGGCGTGATCGTAAAAGGACCGGATATCAATCATTCTTTCTGGGATAATACCCTGGAAGGGAAGGAGGGCAAATACCATGTGGTGCGCCTGGGTTTCCGGCAGATCAAGGGCATGCGAGTGGAGGAGGCGCAAAAGCTGGTGGCTGAGCGGGTGCGGCCGTATAAGCATTTAGATGAGGTTCGGCATGTATTGGATTCGCAGCCCATGCTGGAGAAGCTGGCTGATGCCGATGCCTTTCAGTCGATTGGTCTGAATCGTCGGGAGGCGCTTTGGCAGGCGGTGACCAAAGATGCTCCGGTTGCTTTGTATAAGAACCAGGTGGTTCCGGAGGCATCGGTGGAGCTGCCCCAGATGAGCGATTCGGAAAATGTGGTGCAGGATTATGCATCTATTTCTTTTTCGCTGAAAGCGCATCCGGTGAGTTTTGTGCGCGATAAGCTGGATCGATTGAATATTGTTCCCGCGGCTAAACTGAAAGAGGGACAGCATGGGGCGTCGGTTCGGGTAGCGGGACTGGTATTAGTGCGGCAAAGACCGGGTACTGCCAAGGGTGTTTGTTTCATGACCATCGAGGATGAAACCGGAATTGCCAACCTGGTGGTCTTTGGCAAGCGGTTCGAGAAATACCGGAAGGAGATCCTGCAATCGCGGTTGATTATGGTGGAAGGGCAGTTGCAGATCGAGGGTGAAGTGATCCACGTGATCGTGGAGCAGGTGTTCAATTTTTCTTCCCTGCTGCGGGTTTTGACGCCGGCACGTACGCAGCAGTTGCCATTACTTACGCTTGCCTATCCGGATGAGGGTGCCGCTTCCATTGTACCTAAGTCGAGAGATTTCAAGTGATCCTATGCTTTCGGATTGTCTTTCTCTGATCTAATCAACCCCTAACGGAGGCAATGCCGGCCATTCGTAAGGCGCGTCTTTATCGAGTCCATCGGGACGCAGTTTGGGGCTCCTGATGGTAAACACGGGCCAGTATTCCAGTTCTTCCGAGGGGATTTCGTAGTTCAGGATCTTTCGGTATTCATCTTCATTCAGCTCCTCTTTGAGCCATTCCTTGCAGAGGTCCAGAGGCAGGAAGAGGGGCATGCGACCGGTATCGGTTCCGGCATTATGGATTTGCTTCATCACGCTGTTGGCTGCGCGGGTGATGATGGTATAGGTATAGCGGGGCAGCAGCTCACCGGTTTCGCGATCGGGCAGTTCGGCCACGGAATAGAGTCCGGGTATGTAGAAAGTGTTCAAGCCCTTCGGCTTAATGAAATAGGGCACTTTCTTTTTCCAACCGGCGATGGCCCGGTGTTCGTAGGTGCCGGTCATGGGTACCAGGCAGCGGCGGTTTCGGATCTTGTGCCAGTAGCTGCTGCGATCATCGAGAATGCGTTCGGACCGGGCATTCAGCATGGTATTCCGCTGAATGGCATAGGCAGCTTCGTCCTTGATATAGTAAGGAATCACGCCCCATTCCATGGCTTTGAGGTGCAGGAGTCCGTCGGTTCGGTTCCGGAAGATCACGGGCTGGAAACCATGACTATGTCCCATGATATGGGTGGACCAGAAACTCTCCGGTTCATCCTCCACCACGATATCGCCCAGGTCCCAGATGATTTCCGTTTTTTTCGCCTTGTTATGGGAATCGTAACACATTTAGCTAATTTAGGCAATTCGTGAAAATGCTTGATGGAGTAAGACCATTATGAAAGAACAGAAATATTCAGCCATAGACAACTTATCGCAGGAAGACAAGTACACCCGATTTCTTGCCGATGTGGCGAAAGCAGAAAGGGTCTGGATTATTGAACGGTCCCGCGGGTCATATATGCTTCGCGATGCCGATAAACAACTATCCATGCCTCTGTGGAGCGAGCCGGATTTGGTAGAGTACTATATCGAAACAAACAATATTGAGGGAGCCAGGGCAGAAGCGGTCGACATCGTGGTATTTCTGACCGAATGGATCGACTTTGCAGTGGATAACAATCTGCGTTTTACGCCGCTGCCATCGCTCACACATATGGGTGCTACAATTGCTCCTTACGATTTACAGCGGGATATTCAGTTTGAAATGGATAAAGAGGCGGATGAAAATTGAACCTTAGTGGACATGCAGACCATCGATCCTGAGACAATGCCTGCGTTGTTCAGGAAAATGAATTGACAGATCCTATATCCTGCGCAGGCTTTTACTTTCAAGACAATACCTTAATGGTAATTATTGAAAATGACATATGAAGTTAATGTACTCCTATTGCTAAACTTGACTCAATTATTGAAGTTGAACAACGCGGTAGAAGCACTATTGTGAGATTTATTTACAATGGCAATGAAATAATAGAGGAGGATGTTTTCTTATCCATTTATAGCAGCAGGTATCGGTGCCGAGACTCTTAATCCAACTAAAGAAGCTATGGATTTGTACAAGAAAGGAGTTGCATCTTTACTTATGAAAGAAAATAAAGAATGGCACAAAAATAAAAAGACGAGGGCTATTCAGTTTATGATGTTGGCTTAGATCCGAAGTATTCATCTAAAGGAGATAAAAGCAACCGGGATTTTTATGGTAGGGATACAAAGAAACTGTTTAACGATAAAAAATAATGAGAACATATAGCATAGAAGATTATCCCGAAAATGTTGAGCGTTATTTTGACTTTCTTATTACGGATTTTGGATTTAAGTTAACAGAGAAAAGAGAGAGGAAGTTTGGTTATTTAGTTGTCTTTGAAAAAGATGACAGAAAAGTTGTCTTGAATTTTGACTACATGGATAACTAC
>DATCJQ010000057.1:0-6538 GCA_036562745.1 Flavihumibacter sp. | reverse complement strand
ACTAAGTACAAAACATCTTCTAGGCATTAGAGAGCTGGTTCCCAGTGACATTCAACTTATTTTAGATACCGCCACCCAATTCAAGGAAGTATTACAGCGACCGATCAAGAAAGTTCCTTCGCTCCGGGATGTAACCATCGTGAATTTGTTCTACGAAAATTCCACCCGCACCCGTATCTCCTTTGAACTGGCGGAGAAAAGACTCAGTGCCGATACCATCAATTTTGCTGCGAGTGGTTCCTCCGTTTCCAAAGGCGAAACCCTGCTCGATACGGTGAACAATATTCTGAGCATGAAGGTGGATATGGTGGTGATGCGCCACAGTGCCAGCGGTGCCCCGCATTTTCTGGCCAAACATATTCCCGCTGCCATCGTGAATGCCGGCGACGGTATCAACGAACACCCCACACAGGCTTTGCTGGATGCTTTCTCCATTCGCGAGAAGCTGGGTACCCTGGAAGGGAAGAAAATTGCACTGATCGGCGATATCATGCACTCGCGTGTAGCCCTCAGCAATATCTATCTGCTGAAAAAAATGGGCGCAGAGGTAATGGTGGCAGGTCCGCCCACCCTGATCCCCAAATACATGCAGGAAGCATTTGACGTGCAGGTGGAATACAACCTGGAAAAAGCTCTCCAATGGTGCGATGTGGCCAATGTGCTGAGGATTCAACTCGAACGTCAGAACCAGGTGCTGTTTTCATCGCTCCGGGAATACAACCTGGCCTATGGTGTGAAGAAATCCATACTGGACCGACTTGATAAGGAAATCATCGTGATGCACCCCGGACCGATCAACCGCGGCGTGGAACTGGATAGTGATGTGGCCGACAGTAAACAGTCCATCATCCTGCAACAGGTGGAGAATGGTGTGGCCGTTCGGATGGCGGTACTTTATCTGCTGGCCGGCAGAGGTGAATCAAAACTTTAATTTAGTAGCATGAAAATCTGCCTTTTCCCCGGAACTTTCGACCCGATCACGCTGGGGCATGTTGATATCGTAAACCGTGCACTGCCCCTGTTTGACAAGATCGTTATCGGGGTGGGTTTGAATTCCTCCAAAGCCCCCATGTTTTCGGCGGAACAAAGGCTTCTGTGGATCAGGGAAATCTTCAAGGATGAACCGAAAGTGGAAGGAGCCGTGTACGAAGGCTTAACCGTCAAGTTCTGCCAGGAGATCGGTGCCCGATTCATTCTTCGCGGCATCCGTTATGTGAGCGATTTCGAATACGAGAAAACCATTGCCGATGCCAACCGGACACTCGATAAAAATATCGAAACCATATTCCTCACCGGCGAGCCCAAATACACTTCCGTGGCTTCCACCATTGTGCGGGATATTATCCGGAACAACGGCGATGCTTCCCTCTTTATTCCCCCTGCCGTTTTTAACAGTCTGCAACAAAAAAGATAACCATGGCTGCCATCTGGTTTGATCCGAACCTCACGATCGACGCACTGGTGCCACTCGGCAAAAACACCCTGGGCGAACACCTGGGCATTGAGTGGGTGGAGCTGGGCGAAGATTATATCGTGGCCAGCATGCCCGTGGATCACAGAACCAAACAGCCATACGGACTCCTGCACGGCGGTGCCTCCGTGGCCCTGGCCGAAACCCTGGGTAGTGTGGGCGCGGCTTTATCGGTTGACCCCAGCCGTTATATTGCCGTGGGCATGGAGATTAATGCCAACCATATTCGTTCTGCAAAAGATGGAAAAGTTTACGGAACGGCGCGTCCCATTCATCGCGGTGGCAGTACCCATGTTTGGGAGATCCGGATCGAAAATGAAAAAAGCCAGCTGATCTGTATCAGCCGGCTCACCGTGGCTATCCGAAAAATTTAAAGATTGCTGATCACATCAAGTATGGATGGGTATGTATTTTCCCTTACTTTCTGCCAATCCTTCCTATCCAGCCATACCGTTTCGGTAATCTGTTCTTCCGTCTGCGGATTCAGATTTTGTTCGCCGCTGACCTTCATTTCAAACCAGTAGGATTCTTTTAAGATGGGTTTGCCATCTTCCTGATAGGTATGATAGGTGGTGGGCAGGGCTCGTAGAATCGTCGGCTTCACCAGTCCGGTTTCTTCCTCCACTTCCCGAACGGCACAGGCTTCGATGGTTTCTCCCTCATCGAGTTTACCCTTGGGTAAATCCCATTTCCCCCGGCGATGGATAAAGAGCAGTTCTCCCTTATCATTCCAAACAGCGCCACCGCCGGCTTGAATAATGGTAAACTGTTGATAGAATGCTTCAAGGGTGGAAGGGTAGTTATCGGTAAGCAGGATTACCGTATCCACATCGGGACGATGGATGGCTTCAATGGCTTCCCGTACGCTTTCAGTTGCTTGGGGGGAGGATGATACATCCGGTAAGGAATTGCCCGTATTCGGATTGTTATCCCCCTTGATATGGATGAGAAGGGTACGGGGTTGGTTGAGTAACTGGTCTGTTTCACGGCCCGACTGATCGCTTATCAAAACTGCTTTCTCTCCAAAATAGATTTTAATTGGCATAAGGGGTATTTTTGCGCTCTAAACATCAGACAGTTATCATGTTGGATACTGTGGGGCGAAGATAGAAAAGCCTGCGCTGATCCCTGTCTGATACTTAAAATGATATCATGAATTCAAATGCAAAGGCAGTTGCCGAAAAATTGCTGCAGACCAATGCAGTGCGGCTAAGTCCCCAATCTCCGTTTACCTGGGCCAGCGGATGGAAAAGTCCTATTTACTGCGACAACCGGAAAGTACTTTCTTTCCCGTATATACGCGATTTTGTTAAGTCTGAGATGTGTAACCTGATTTTCGAACGCTATCCTGAAGTGGATCTGCTGGGTGGGGTGGCAACAGCAGGTATTGCCTGGGGCGCCATGGCTGCCGACCAGCTCAAACTGCCTTTCATGTATGTGCGGCCCAAGCCCAAGGATCACGGACTGGGTAACCAGATCGAGGGAAGTTATGAACCCGGACAGAAAGTGGTGGTGATTGAGGATCTGATCTCCACCGGTAAGAGCAGTCTGCAGGTGGTGGATGTGCTGCGTGCAGCGGGACTGGAGGTGCTGGGTATGGTATCGATCTTCTCCTATGGATTCAATGTGGCGGAGGAAGCATTTGCAAAAGCGGGGGTGCCCTTCCAGTCGCTGACCAACTACGGAACCATGGTTTCCCTGGCCATGGAGAAGGGAATCATCAGTGCCGACATGGAGCCGATTCTGTTAAAATGGAGGGAGGACCCGGCAAACTGGACCGGAGTTTAGTATATTAGGATTACTAAATTCACGAATATGAAAAAACTATCCTTCCTGATGGCGCTGTTTCTGGCACTGGGATTTACCACTATGGCCCAGTCGAAAAAGGCCATTCAGACGGTTACCATTAAGACGCCCACTGTTCAATGCGAGAGCTGTAAGAAGAAAATAGAATCCTTTCTCGCCCGGGAAGAAGGGGTGGAAAAGTCGGTGGTGGATCACAAAAGAAAGGTTGCAAAAGTGACTTTTTATACCGACCGCACCAATATCGAGAATATCAAAACGGCTATCGCGAACGCGGGATATGATGCAGATGATGTAACCGCTAACGAGGAAGCCTATCAGAAATTACCCAAATGCTGCAAGAAACCCGAAGATGGGGGTGGCATGAAAAAAGAGTAGATAGAATTTAAACTAATATGTTTTAAGCTCCCTTTTGGGGAGCTTTTTTTGCACCTTACCGTCCTCTCTTACCACTCAATTTTTTGCTTGCCCTGATAGTTTACCGGCAGGTTCATCATGATGCCTGACCGACCTACACGTACCGTTCCGGTCACTTTGATATCCAGTTCATCATTCATCAGCAGGGTAAGGGCATTGCCCAGGAGCTGCTTCATATTCACTTTCATCTGCACCGGGATATAGAAAGTATCCCGTTTTGGAATCCGGATCAGCGTGTCGAGTACCGTGGTTCCAACCGGCTTGTCGTTCACGGAAATGGCAAGGTTGGCACTCCTGAACTGAAGAGGATAGCCATTGGGATTATAATATTTAAGGTCTGCCGAAACGACAGTTTCCTTCATTCCGATTTTTCCAAAGCTGAGATTTTCCAGGGCCTGGTATTCGGGAATCTCCGGCTGCCGGCATCCGGAAAGGGAAAGGAGCGGAGCCAGCAAGACTGGCACCAGGAGCTTTTTAACGGCTATTTTTTTTGCAGGTGTCATGGTATGGCAAAATAGGTGATTTGCCATTTATCGACAAATTTCACATTCGAAATTAGCCTATCTTTAGTGCCAAGAATTTTGGCTACGGAATATTTTATCGACAATTAAATATTAAATAGAGTGTACTATTATTTTTAGTAAATACTTTGTTTAATAATTCATTGATTATAATAGAGATAACAAGTTATACATGTGTTTAAAAATTATAATTACGGATTGCAAGAACTGAATTTGGCATAGTGCGTTAACGAAAAAAGTATTTGTATTGACTAAACTTATAAAATGAGTTCATTAATAATTGATTTACAGTATTTTGGAAGTGTTGATTGGTATAAAAAAGTATATAATTACAAACATGTTTATTTATCTGAATATGAGAAACACGCCAAAATGAGTTTTCGAAACCGCACCCTCCTCGCCTCTGCCGATGGGGTGCTGCGGCTCAGTGTTCCGATCGTGGATGGAAGGAATGAACGACAATTTTATAAAGCGATAAAAATCGTCGCGGGTCGGTGGCCGAAGGAGCATTTTCGGGCTATTGTTTCCTGTTATAACCGATCGCCCTGGTTTGAACACTATCGCGACGAATTGGCAGCATTGTTTGAAAGGGAATATGAATACCTGTTCGACTGGAACCTGGCCTGTCACGATTGGGTGGCCGCCAAGCTTAAGCTTCCGACCAATTTTATACGGTGTAATTCTGCAGAAGAATATGCCGCGGTATGCACCGGGGCCGATGAAAACTGGGTAAATCGGATCCGTCCCAGAAAGGAGGAGAATGCGGGGGACGGGGCGATGACCAATTCCGGCGGAACGAATTCAGGCGAAGTGAATCCCAGCGGGGCCAATCCGGGTGGAACCAATCCGGGGGAGGATGGGCCCCGACAGTTGGGCACAGTAAGGCCTTACCGGCAGGTATTTCAGGAAAAAACCGGCTTTATAGCCGGCTTATCGATACTTGATTTATTGTTTTGTGAAGGTCCACTTGCAGCAAATTTCCTAAGCACCTGATGTACTAACTGTTACAGATGAACGATTTTTTGCTTCTTACGCGCCTGCAGCTGTTGCTGGCGTAGTTCCAGGGCTTTCTGACGCAGCTCAAGCGCCTGCTGACGGAGGGACTGTTGCTGCTGTTTCAACTGCTCCTGCAGCACCAGTGCCTGGCGAAGGGAGTCGGGAATGGCTTTGGCCAGCTCGTTCATATAGGTATTCACCTCTTCTCTGATTTCCTGCCAATCCAGATTGGCCAGTTCCTTAACCAGCAGTTCCTCGGCCTGTGCCCTGCCATAGGCCGCAGCCATGAGTTCTTTCATTTCCTCCCAATTGACCTTGCTCAGCGCAATCCGGGTTTCAAGCATGGCTTCCTGGGCCGCCTTTGCTTTCTCAAGCTGAATGCTCAGTGCTTTCACTGTATCGGGAGCAACCGGCAGGAATTCGAAACTTCGTTTCGGCACATAGGGGTGGAGATAGATATTGGCAGCTTCGGCAGGAATTTCACCGGTTTCGGTTTTTTCCAGGGTAAAGGCTTGGGCTTCCACCGCCTTTTCTTCCACTGCCTGCACTATGGTAATCCGTTGGCCCTCCTGATCGTCGGACTGTGCCACCCACTGGAGTTGGAGTCGGGTATCAGTTGCTTGAAAATCTCCGGTATTTTCTGTATCTGTTTGATTTGTAGTCTGTTCGGATGGTTTGACACTCTTTAAATTGGAAGATAAATTGCCCCGATTATTATTGTCCGGACGGGTTTCTACCCAGGTTGGGGGGGTAGTACCAGTACTCTCCCCCTCCAAATTGAGCTCAAACCATTCTTTGGCAACAGTCCGAAACCCGGCTTTATTGGGATGGGCAACCAAGGGGGTCGGGGAAATTTTGATGGTCTGCAACCGGCTGGTACTAAGGGAGGCCATCACTATAAGGGCCGCCATCAGGTAGCCGCCGATTTGTGAAATGGAAATTCTGCTCTTTTGCTCTGGCTCGGGCAGGTTCAGAATCCGGCGCACCCGGGTAAGCAGCAGTTTCCGGCTGGTACCACCGGCCGCCAAAACCAGACTGTCTTCCTTACCACTTCGTCCCTTTTCAAGGGTGAGCAAAGCCTTGGCATAATGGCTGGGCTGGAAGGGAAACTGAAGCACCCAATCGTCGCAGGCATGCTCTCTTTCTTCCCGTATTGCAGAAATGAATAATTTGACAAAAACATTAAAGAAGAAGATAGTTTCTATAATCGATACGACCCAATTCCATATATAATCGTTACGCTTAATGTGGGCCAGTTCGTGAATCAGGATGGCTTCGAGCTGGTCGGGACTCAGCTGTGAAATGGCGGAGGCAGGAAGCAGGATAATGG
>DATCJQ010000055.1:0-3207 GCA_036562745.1 Flavihumibacter sp. | reverse complement strand
GCATTATCGCATGTCAAACTTTTGCTGGGCCCTGTATCTGCGTTTGCTGAAACGTTTTGTTGAATCGGGTGAATTTGTTCCTTATGCAGAGAGGTTGAACATTTAATTCTGATTGATGAAACCTTTAATCGTATTGGCGCTTGTTTTTGTGATCGCCCTGGTGGTGATCCGGCTGCTCAGGAAGCAATGGGATTTCCGCGTGCCGGCATTGATTGCCATGTCGGCTATGTTGCTGTTCACTGCTATGGGCCATTTCATGTTCACCGCAGGCATGACCATGATGCTCCCGGATTTTGTTCCATTTAAGAAGGAGATGGTATACCTGACGGGATTGATCGAAATCGCTGCAGCGATCGGATTGCTGGTGCCCCGCTTTCGGGTATTAACCGGCTGGCTGCTGATCCTGTTTTTTGTATTGTTGCTCCCGGCAAATATTCATGCTGCCATCCGCCATGTCGATTACCAGAACGCTACATTTGAGGGAGATGGCCCCGTCTATTTATGGTTTCGGGTTCCTTTGCAAATCCTTTTTATTGCCTGGGTTTATTTTGCCGCAATAAAAAGCCCGTTCAGGAAAATTGCCTAAATTGATATTGTAAAAAATATTAATACATCCTCAACTGCTCTTGTGAAATATCTATCCATTCTGCTGGCCGGGGTCTTACCCTTTTTCAGCCTGGGACAGGCAAATAATGCTGCGAAGGATTACCTGGGACAGGCAAAACCCATCAGCTTCGAAAATGCCATCTACCACCTGGTGTGGACTTCCCATCCCAACGAACAATATTATAAGCAGGAATACCTGGTTAAGGGGGAAAGCCTCGAAAAATTCAGGAAGCTGGTTACGGTGGATGTGCTTGTGGGCGATATCGACCTGAAGGAGGTGGTGAGCGCGAAAATCGCCGAGCTGAAGCAATTGAAAGAAAGCAATCCCATGATAAATTATCAGGCTTTTGAGAAGAATGGAGAAATTATGCTGGATTTTCTGCTGAGTCAGGCAACACCCGACGGGAAGCAGCTGAGTATCCTAGAGAGGAATGTGTACCGATATAAAAATATCACGGATCAGAACGGGAAAAAAGCGCTGCTGCTCTTCGCCGTGAGCGAGCGGGCATACGGAGCCGATATTGATCGATTCCTGGCCGGATTAAAATCTAAGCGGATGGATTTACTGAATGCAGTGGGGGGCTTCAAAATTCCACCGGTAACCATTGCCCGATAACTTCCACATTACCGTATTAATCATTACTGTAAACTGCCATTATGAAAAATGTAGCCATCGAAATAAAATGGGCCCTCTATTTTTCCCTGATGACGCTGGCCTGGATGCTGTTGGAAAAACTCACGGGTTTGCATGGGAAGAATATCGATTACCAGATGTATCTCACGAACCTGTTTGCCATTCCGGCGATCTGGTTTATGGTGATGGCATTGAAGGATAAGAAGAAAAACTATTATGGCGGTCATATGAGTTATAAACAGGGACTGATTTCCGGTACCCTCTTGTCGGCATTTATTGCGCTGCTGAGTCCGCTGGTGCAATGGATTACTTCCTATGTGATTTCGCCCGAATATTTCCCCAATGTTATTAAGCGATCCGTGGAAATTGGTTATTATAAAACCACGGCTGAGGCGGAGGCCGTATTCAACTATCGGTATTATGCCATCAGTTCCACGATTTTTTCGTTCGTTTTCGGCGTGATCACCACCGCCATTGCCATGATATTTATCCGATCAAAAAAATAACGGAAATGGCAAGCGCTAACCAGGTGTTGGATATGAGTCCGGTTGGGATGATTTTCACCGTCCTGAAATCCGCTGCGGATACCCAGAGGGCTTCCCTGGATCTTGGGCCGGGGATAAGCTCGAAGTGCCAAAGGGTGTTACGCACGCGTTCCGTAATCCCGGTAACGAAATTGTGACCGTGTACAATACTCACCAGCCGGCGCTTCGGATGGAGCATTATTTTGAAGATGTGTGTAAGGTACTCGATAGGGTTACCGACAACCGCCAAAGTGCATTCAGGATGAATCTGAAGACCATGTTGTATATGGGGGTGCTGATGAACAATTATCGTAACGAAATTATTGCGAAGCGTCCGCCGGATTTTGCGATAAAGCTATTAGGCGGTGTGGCCAGGCGGGCGGGGATCAGGTATTAGGCAGTTGGCTTGTCTTAAAACGAATATCTGCGCCGTGGGGGCCGGATTTTCTAATTTTAGACAATGAGCCGCATTATTGTTGAAAAAGGTGATATCACAGTTTACGAGGTGGATGCCATTGTAAACGCAGCCAATACCTCCCTCATGGGCGGAGGCGGCGTGGATGGGGCTATTCATCGTGCCGGCGGACCGGCCATTCTGGAAGAGTGCAGGATGATTGCAGCCCGCCAGGGTGGCTGCCCAACAGGAGAGGCCGTGTATACCACCGCCGGGAAGTTGAAAGCGCGATACGTGATCCACACTGTTGGTCCGATTTGGAATGGTGGTAATCGAAAAGAACCGGAGCTGCTGGAGAACTGTTATCGGAATTCCTTGCGGCTTGCAACTGAACTGCAATGCAAAACCATCGCCTTCCCCTCGATCAGTACCGGTGTTTATCGTTTTCCCAAAAGCCTTGCCGCCAAAATAGCGGTGCAAACGATCGGGGATTTTTTAGCGGGCACCGATACTGTTGAGAAGGTAATCCTGGTCTGCTTTGATGATGAAAATTTCCATATTTTAAAGGAGGAATTGAGTAATTCCAATTATTAAGAGTATCACCATAAGTTTAAAAAGTTTTTGTAAAAGATGGAAAGCAAGGACATTCAACTTTTGCAAGGTATTGACACAGTAATTATCAGGGTAAGCAATTTTGCGGCATCCAAGCAATGGTATGGCGAAAAACTGGGGCTGGCGCTGCTTTTTGAAGATGAAAAAATGAAACTGGCGGTTTTCGATGCGAAAGGTCCCACCAGTTTAACGATCTGGCAGACCGATAAGAAGATTGAAGTGGATCGTTCGACGGCCAGTTATCCCATTTTCCGGACTCCCGATGCGGAAGCCCTGCGGCAGGAAATGCTGGCCCGGGGAATTCATGCCGGTGAAACCATACAGGATGAACATGTGAAATATTTTTGCTTTTATGATCCCGATGGCAATGTACTGGAAGCCTGCCAGGTGCATGAATAAATCCTTCATTGCCTAACTTCACCGCGTTAAAGTATATA
>DATCJQ010000054.1:0-4716 GCA_036562745.1 Flavihumibacter sp. | reverse complement strand
CACCCCGCGATCTTTCAGGAAACGAAAAATGATGGCAGCCGTTCCCTGCTCCTCGCGACTTAAGGAAGGCGTGGCGATCAGTTCTTTCAGCAGACTCACCGCATCCTGATATAATTGATCCACTTGCATAATCATCCGGCTATCAGAGTTCCCGTTGTTGTATCGGTGGTATTTTGAATCAGATCATCGGCATGACCAATCAGCACTTCCTTCACGCCCTTGCTGATGGCATCAAATGCATTGTCGAGTTTCGGAAGTATTCCTGCAAACAATTTCTGTTCGGCTTTCAGCTGGCTATAGATAGCCGGATTGATATAGGGAATCACTGAATGCTCGTCCTCCACATTCTCCAGGATGCCCTTTTTCTCGAAACAATAGATCAGCCGAACCGGGTAATGGGCAGACAGGGCTATCGCGATGGTGGCCGCCATGGTATCGGCATTGGTGTTGAGCATGTGGCCCTCACGGTCATGGGTAAGCGGAGCCAGTACGGGAACGAAACCGTTGTTCAGCAGCAACTGCCAGCGATCAACGGGCAGTTCATTGGGTAACACATCGCCCACCCAGCCATAGTCGATGGTTTTAACGGGACGTTTCACCGCCGGCAGAAGGTTGCCATCGGCGCCTGTGATCCCGATAGCATTGGTTTGGAGCGACTGCAATTGCGCCACCAACTGCTTGTTTACGAGTCCGCCGTACACCATGGTCACCAGATCGATGGTGGCATCATCGGTAATCCGACGACCATCCACATAGTTCGATTGGATACCCAGTTTTTCTCCCAGGCGCGTGGCGATTTTTCCACCCCCGTGCACCAGGATCTTGGGCGAAGGGATCTTGGCGAAAGCCTGCAGAAAACGCTGCAGCGCCGCCGGATCATCCAGTACATTCCCTCCTATTTTGACTACAAAAACCATATTCATTTTCGGTTTGTCCGGCCTCAATATAAGTATTAGTCAGCCCGACTTATACTATTAAACCCCAATTATTTTCTGGATTTAAGAATTTCTGCCAGTACCGCCTGGGCAGCCCAAACCCGGTTACCCGCTTCGGTGGTCACCAGGCTGTTCGGTCCGTCGAGGATCTCATCGCTCAGTTCCACATTACGGCGAACCGGCAGACAGTGCATCACACGGGCCTGATTGGTCAGCGCCAGCTTCGCGTTGGTCAGCATCCATTCGGGATCGTTATTGTAAATCTTACCGTAGTCTTTATAAGTACTCCAGTTTTTCACGTACACAAAATCGGCATCTTTCAGCGCTTCATCCTGATTATAAAGAATGCGCGCACCTTTGGTAAATTCATCTGCCAGTTCATAATCTTCGGGATGGGTGATCACGAAATCCGCTTCTCCCCAGGCATTCACCCACTGCGAGAAACTGTTGGCCACGCATTGGGGCAATGGCTTCACGTGCGGCGCCCAGGTGAGCACCACCTTGGGTTTGCGGCCGGCAAATCGGGGCGCCTGCTCAGGCCGACGCATAAATTCTTCCATCGTGATGATATCAGTCAGGCTTTGCAACGGGTGAAGCGTGGCGCTTTCCAGACTCACGATCGGAATGCCGGCATATTTAATAAACTGGCGGATATATAATTCGGAATAATCGTCTTCTTTATTCTTGAGCGAGGGGAAAGTACGGATACAGAGAATATCGAAATATTTTCCCATCACCGGAGCCGCATCTTTTACATGCTCCACGGTGCTGCCGCTCATGATGGCTTCCTCCTCAAATTCCAGCGCCCAGCCTTCGCTTCCCACATTGAACACCACCGCTTCCATACCCAGTTGTTGCGCTGCCACCTGTGTGCTCAGACGGGTGCGCATACTCGGATTCAGGAACAACATCCCCACGCGCTTTCGCTGCCCCACCGTATGGTCTTTGAAGGGATCTGCTTTGTACGCGAGCGCCGACTCAACCAGTTGTTTCAAATCGGGCACATCATGAACGGAAGTAAAATGTTGCATGAGAAAGAAATTAAGATTTTTCGGTTATAGATTCCTGTGAGGCCAGCTCCTGCTTCAATGCCGTCAGGAATTCATCCGCTTCCGGGCGGGTTAGTGCCAGTGATGGCAGCAGGCGAATCACGTTCGGCTTGGCTTCACCAGTGAAAATATGATGATTGGCCAGCAGTTGCTTGCGGAGTGCAGGCATTTCAGAAGGCACATCAAATCCGATCATCAAACCACGGCCACGCACATTCGAAATGCCAGGCAGTTGCTTAAGTTCATTGCTCAGGTATTCGCCCAGGATTGCTGCATTATTAATCAGTCCCTCGCGTTCGATCACTTCCAATACCGCGATGGCAGCCGCACAGGCCAGCTGGTTTCCGCCAAAAGTAGTTCCCAACATTCCGTGCTTGGGTTGCAGATGAGGCGCAATGGAGATACCAGCCACGGGGAGACCATTCCCCATCCCCTTGGCCATGGAATAAATATCTGCGTTTACTCCCGCGAAGTCGTGCGAATAGAATTTACCCGAGCGGCCATAACCGCACTGCACGGAGTCGGCCACATATACCGATCCATAGGCATCACAAAGCTCACGAATGGTGCGCAGGAATTCTTCCGATGCCACGTTGATACCACCCACGCCCTGAATGCCTTCCACAATCACGGCAGCAATCTCCTTGCCCTGCGCGTTGAATACGGCTTTGAGGGCATCCACATCGTTGAAAGGGAGAAAAATCACGGCATCGGTCTGGTTAACGGGTGCCACAATCGCGGGATTATCAGTTGCCGCCACCGCCAGAGATGTTCTTCCGTGAAAAGATTTTTTGAAAGCAACGATCTTGCGGCGTCCGGTATGAAAGGATGCCAGCTTCAGTGCGTTTTCGTTGGCTTCCGCGCCGGAATTGCAGAGAAATAGTTGATAGTCCTCCTTGCCGGATACACGTCCCAGCAAACCGGCCAGCTCCTTTTGTTGCGGAATGATCACCGAATTGGAATAAAAAGCAATTTTTTCGAGCTGCTCCTCGATTCGTTCTACCCAATGCGGGTGTGTATGACCGATAGAAATCACAGCGTGACCTCCATACATATCCAAATACATCTTTCCGGCATCATCCCATACCCTTGCCCCCTTGGCACTGGTGATGGTGATATTGTTCAATGGGTAAACGTCAAATAGTTTCATGCTTTCTAATATTTTATTTAATTCCCTCTTCGGCTCTATATGCCTGTTCCTTCGCCCCTTCGTCCCCTTTGTCTCCCTTGTCTCCTTCGTCCCCTTCGTTTCCTTCGTCCCCTTGCCCGCCGCTAAAACGCTCCCGCCTTCAGCCTCAGTCCCGCTGTTTCTTCCATTCCAAACATCAGGTTCATATTCTGAACCGCCTGTCCGCTGGCACCTTTAAGCAGGTTGTCGATGGCGCTATGGATTACGAGCTTGCTGCCCACTTTTTCGAGCTGCACGATCGCTTTATTGGTATGCACCACCTGTTTAAGGTAAATGGGACTTTCACTCACCACCGTAAAGGGATGCGTATCATAATAATTTTTATAAAGACTCAGCAGATCCTCATAGGGCAATTCCATATGGATGGTGGAACTGATGAAAATTCCGCGTGCGAAATCACCGCGCCAGGGCACAAAACTCAGATCGATATCGCTGTCGGGCTGAAGCTGCAGCAGCGATTCACCGATCTCTCCAAGGTGCTGATGGCTCAGCGTCTTATATGCCTGGATATTGTTCACCCTCCAACTGAAATGCGATGTCGCACTCAGTCCCTGACCCGCGCCCGTGGAGCCGGTAATACCAGTGGTATAAATCTCATCGAGCAGTCCCGCTTTCGCCAGGGGCAGCAATCCCACCTGGATGGCCGTGGCAAAACAACCCGGATTCGCAATCGCCTGCGCATTTCGGATGGCTTCGCGATTCAGTTCAGGCAGTCCGTATATAAAGGGCAGATCGCCCAGGGTGGAAGATTTTTTCAGCCGGAAATCATTCGACAGATCGATGATTTTGGTTCCCGTGGCCGGCGGATTGGCTTCCAGGAATTTCCGTGCCTCCCCATGACCGGTGCAGAGAAAAAGGCAATCCACTTTTTGCTCCAGCGAATCGGTGAACAGCATTTCTGTATCACCCAGCAGATCGGCGTGCACCGCGTGAAGCGGTTTGCCCGCACTGCTCTTACTGTGTACGAACACCAGCTCCACCCCGGGGTGATGAATCAGCAACCTGATCAGCTCCCCTCCGGTATAACCGGCCCCGCCAATTATTCCTACGCTAATTTTCTTCATGAGTCAAATTTTTCCCGTCGGGCACCCGTCGGGTACCCGACGGGTGCCCGACGGGAGGTGAAATCACTTGTTGTTTACACTTGTCCAAATCGCGGTTTGGTTGCCGAAGATCTTGCTGAAGCCGCGTACATCCTGGCCGGTCCAGCCACTGTTCATTTCGCCATAGCGACCGAATTTGGCCGACATCAGATCGTGCTCAGATTCGATACCGATGATCGTAAAACGATAGGGATGCAGTTGAATAAACACATCGCCGGTTACGGTTTCCTGTGAACTGGTGAGGAAGGCTTCGATATCGCGCATAACGGGATCGAGAATTTGTCCCTCATGCAACCAGTTGCCATAGAACTGAGAGATCTGATCTTTCCAGCTCAGCTGCCATTTGGTGAGTACATGCTTTTCCAGGGCATGGTGTGCTTTCAGAATCACCATGGGAGCGGCGGCTTCGAAACCAACGCGACCCTTGATACCGATAATGG
>DATCJQ010000046.1:0-11809 GCA_036562745.1 Flavihumibacter sp. | reverse complement strand
ATATAGACCATGCCCAGATCGGAATCCAAACACAGGCCTCCCCACACGTTAGCACCTGCACCCCTTCGATAATAACCAGTATCACCCCAGGTTTCGTATCCATATTCACCAGGATGTGGAATCGTATTAAATAGCCACTTTCGTTCGCCGGTAGTTACATTGTAGGCAGTAACATTACCTCCCGAACTCCAGCTGGTTCCGCCAACAATCACCAAATCCTGATATACCACAGGTGCAGCCAATGCCTGAATACTCATTTGCTCCGCCGGCTTGAACAGGCCTTCACTAAGATTTATCCTTCCTGAGTCACCAAATGTAACAACCGGCTCTCCAGTTACTGCGTTTACTGCATATAAAAACCCGCCCGCACCATAAAATACAATGCGATTCCTGCCCGACTCATAATAGCCAAATCCGCGGTTTACATTGCTGAATTTTTCGGATCCGCGTTCCGGACGGAATCGCCAAAATTCATTGCCGGTCGCACCGTCCAGTGCCACCAGATGCTGCTCGGGGGTTGAAATATAAACACGCCCATCCACCACCAGCGGGTTACACTGAATATTACCCGCCGGGTTCCCACTATGGTAGACCCAGGCCAGCTTCAGGCTGCCAACATTGCTTCGATTAATCTGTTCGAGGCGAGAGTATTTTGTCTGACCCGGATTACCACCAGCTGCCTTCCAATCTAAATCTTTTCCGGGCTGACTGTCACAGGCCGCTAGCATTGCAACAAAAACAAATACCAAAATCAGATAAGAATACATGCTTTTCATCATCTTCTTTTTGCTGTCCAGTTAGCTGCACGCATCAAAAGCTGCCGATACCCTTCCGAATCATAGGATTTTTCATTGTGTCCCAACAATGACTGGAACACTCCTGTGGCAGGCATATGCTCAAAAGCAAGCACATCCTTTACCTTATAACGTACATGAATACTCGAAGCGTCGGTCCTGAATTTAACAAGAAGACCTGTGCTCTGCTGCGACTTAAACCAAACCACTTCCCGCAGATCATTTTTTGCAAATGCGGGAAAACGATCATACGGATGCTCCAATCCTTCCGCCCAACCCTGGCCTTCCAAGCGATACCCTTCTTTTACAGGGTCCCACCACTTAATCGTGTTTTCCTGTGCAGATATATCAACCATTCCCACCAGCAGCATGATTAACCCTAACAAAATTCTTCGCATATTCTTATTTGTAATTAATTAGTGAATCACCATAAACTATCCCTGTAAACTTAATACGTGGATCAGGACACCATGCAGGAGATCTTCGAAATGCGACTCGTGCTGGAAATGGGTATATGCGATCTGCTATTTGCGCGAAAAGACAAAAAGAAAATTCAAAAACTCGAGGAAATAGTAAAAAAAGAAGAGAAAACAACCGACAAGAACGAAAAGCTTAAACTCGATGTCGAGTTTCACTCTATGTTATATAAAATCTCCGGAAATAATACCATTCTGCGTTTCCAAAAAATTCTGCTGCCAGTATTCGACTACGTCTATAATAACCTGCATGTTCCAAGCCAGGTCGAAAACCGCGACTTTGTTTCGCACCGGGTACTGCTGGAAACACTGGAGAACGGTACGCCGGAATTATTCCGCGCTAAAATGAAAAAACACCTGAAAAATTATTTCAACATAATCGAGAACAAATAACACTCCCCTGGCGTTCACTCCGCCACGGCCACCGCGATTTTGGAATCGGCGGTTCCGTAATAGAGAAACCATTTGTTTTTGAAATAGACCAATCCTTCGAGGAAACAAACATTGTTCACATTGCCTGTTATTTCGTAAGGCTTATCGGGTGCGATAAAATATTTTTCGGTGCGATCAATCACCTTCAGCGGATCGTTCCGGTCGATCAATACCTGTCCGGCTGCATAAGTACCGGGCGCCAGACTCTTATCGCCCCGCTCCGGATCATTCCGACTATTGTAGATAAACAGAATCCCTTTCTCTGTGAGTAATGCCTGCGGACCGGGTTCCACCAGATAACTGTCAAACATTCCCTCGCGAGGCGAGAAGACCGCCTTAAACGCTTCATACTGCCGCAACGTATCATATCTTTTCATGGCCGGATCCGTTTCCTCAACGGGATACCAGTTGATCAGGTCATCCGATTGCGCCGCATAGATATTTGATTCGCCCCAGTACATCCAATACTTGCCATTCACCCTGGTGGCAATCATTCGTTCGCCCTCGCGGCGACAAAGAATAGATCCCGCTTTGGACCATTTATCCTTAAACTCACCATTACGCACATGCTTGAAGACCGAACCATGCTTCTGCCAGTGAATCAAATCCTTCGAAGTAGCAATAAACAGGCGGGCCGTTGTTCCGTCATAAGCGGTATAGGTCATGTAATAGGTGCCATCCTCATCCTCGGCAATACGTGGATCCTCACATCCACCCTCCCACTCATATCGCTGTAAACTGTCCTTATCAGGATAAAGTACCGGCTGTTCGCGCCGCGTAAAATGCAGTCCGTCGTCACTAACAGCGAGGCCTATCCGAGATGTCCCATTGTGTTTACCGATACTGTCCTCCGCCCGGTAAAGCAAAAACACTTTCCCATCCTTTACCACCGCAGCCGGATTATATACAAACTGCTCCTCCCAGCCCACCGACCGGCCACGGATCGGATCGTCAAACCGCAGGGTACCCGGACTCAAAACCGGATTCACCGAATCCTGTTTGACAAAGGGGCCCAGTGCCCAATCATTCGCACCATCGGCCTTCTGCCTGGAATCAGCTTTTTCCTGACAGGAGCCCAAAAGGAAGATTGCGCCAAACATCAGGCTGGCAACGAGGCCTGCGTTCATGGAAGTATCGGTGAATCGGGTGGGTTTAAGCAAGCCGGACATCGTTTTAGTTTTGCTGAACAGTAAAAAGATTACCTACAATTTACAGCAACCAACGAAAATAAGGATAGGACCGGCCAGCATTCAGGGACCGGTCCGCCCGTGCGCCGAGCTCTTGCGACAATAAGGAGAACCTTAATGATCAAGGTATCGTAATCTATCAGGGCTTTGTGTACTGGTCATAAATCAACTTCGATACCTGAGCCAGTAATTCGGTGGCAACGCTGTGTTCGGCAATGCCCCGGGATAACAGCACCACCACGTATTTCCGCCCGTCGGGTAAAAATACGATGCCCGAATCATGGGCGATCCTGGTAATCGAACCCGTTTTGGTGGCGGTACGAACCGTAGAAGGCAATTTAGCCGGAATGATATCCCGGAAATGTTGGTCCTGCAATATGCGGATCATCTCCGCACAGGCCATCTTATTGATGAAATTACCCGTTGCCAGCGCTTCAAATACCCGCACCAGATCCCGGGCCGATGTGGTATTGTTGCGCCCTGCTTCATAGGCCTTATCATCCTCCACACCACGCAAAACCTGGATATTGTTGGCACCGATCTCTTTCATGGTTTTCATCACATTGGGCGCCCCCACCAGATCAATCATGATATTCGTTGCCAGGTTACTGCTTTTCGTGATCATACGGTGAAGTATATCCGAAATTTCAACTTCCTTCCCGATAAGTTGATAGAGTTCGAACTCGCTGTCATCATCGGGCGTTACGCTGAATTCCGACCCATCCACGATACTTTTGAAACTGTTTTTTACCACGATCTTGTCGCGCAGGGAAAACTTACCGGCCGCAGCCTGTTTATAAGCTTCCATCAGCACCGGAGTTTTCATCGTACTGGCCGCATGAAACTGCCGATCGCCGTTCAGGAAATACTCCTGTCCGGTTCCGATATCCTTAAATCCAACTGCTATCTCCGCTTCGGGATATTTGGCGAGCTCCTTGCGTATGGCCGCACCCAGGGCAACCGTATCCATTTTTTTCTCTTTTATGGGAGTTAATTCCATTTCTGTAAAATCGAGGTAGGAATCGGGATCCGTTACGTGAATCCGCACCCGGTCGATCGTTCCATCGGCCTTCAATCCATAAGACACATAAGCTTCTGTGGTCCGGGGCACGTCACGGAAACTGGCGATAAAATTATTGTACTGGAAATAGCGCAGATCAGCCACCATATGATCGGTATTGTCGAAGCGCAACACCAGTCCGCCGTTTTCCGGTTGAATCGTCACCCGACCCAACAATGGCTCCATAAAATTCCCCGCATATTTTTCCAGGGGCAGCGAGGGATGATCACCCTCCACTTTCTCGATGGTCACTGCTTTCTTCCGCGCCAAAGCACGCGCCACTGCCGAGTCCTGAACCTTCTTATATCCACCGATCCAGTCGAATGAGGGGTTGTCCATATAATAATCCAATACCTGATAGATTACCGACCAATAAGCCGCTGTGGAAGCCTGGTTTGTAAGCACCACCACACCCAGTTTCAGGTCGGGAACCATCGCGATCTGCGATACAAATCCCGATAAAGCACCACCATGACCAATCACCTTGTATTTGCCATAATTGTAGGAGCGGAATCCGGATGCATAACCCCAGAAATCCGACTGCGATGGACGAATGGCTGAATCGACCTTACTGATCGGCATGGGACGAATGATCTTCCACAAGTCAGCCGTCGCGGCTGGAGGCAATACGCGTTCATTCAACGGCGTGCGACCCGAATCGAGTTGCGTGATCAACCAGTTGGCCATGTCCTTCGCATTCGAAACAATGCCACCCGCAGCATTTCCCGCATCTCCGATATTCTGATCCATGAACTTCTCCACTATCCGGATATCATTGTAGAAACGGGCATGCCCAAACGAAAAATTCGTTTTGCGTTTGAGGTCAGTGAATCGCGCTATGGAATGATTCATCCCCACTTTCTTAAAAATGCGCTCCTGTACAAAATCCTCCCAGGGCATTTTTGCCACGGTTGACACCAGTTCGCCTGCGGCCACATACAGGATATTATCGTACGCATAGGTGGTTCGGAAATCATATTTCAAAGGAATTTTCGGCAGTTTCTCGAGGATTTCACGCCTGCTATAGGTTGCCGGCGGAAACAACATGATATCGCCCCCGTAGGCCGGCAATCCGCTATGATGTACCAGCAGATCACGTACGGTCAGCGAATTGGTTACAACGGGATCACTCATCTTAAACCAGGGCAGGTGCTGTATCACTTTGTCATCCCAGCGAAGCTTGCCCTCTTCCACCAGCAGCGCCAGCGAAGTGGCAGTGAAAGCCTTGCTGTTAGACGCAATCAGAAACAGGGTCTCCGCATCCACCGGCTCGCGGGTATCCATGCGCTTTACGCCGTATCCCCTGGCCAGCAAGACCTTTCCGTCCTTCACAATGGCCACACCCATACCGGGCACATTGAAGGTGGTTAATACTTTGTTGATATAAGCATCTATCCCCGGAGGAAGCGGATCCTTTTTCTGCGCTTTCGCTTGCGATTTCTTTTGAGCCTGCGAATCCAGGGAAAACGTAAACAGGCATAGCATCAGGAATACCATCCTGCCCGCCATCCAGCTTGTCCGGAAGATTTTCATGTTGTTCTATTTATGCCTTGGTCAATTTTTCGGTTGTTGATAACCGTTATATATGATCTTGGTCCTCAGCTATTGCCGGCTTAAATCTCCCGCACACATAGCGCAGCTCCCTTGTCCCCTCGTTCCCTTCGTCCCCTCGTTCCCTTTGTCCCCTCGTTCCCTTTGTCCCCTTGTCCCGCCTTCTCCCTTCCCCCTTCACCTTCCCATCAACTTTCTCTCCAGAAACTCCGCAATCGCCCGATCCACCCGCACCTGGTTATGATACCGCATCCAGTGATGGGTTTCATCGGGAATAACAAGGCTCTCATAGGGTTTGCCCAGTTGTTCAAAGCGCTTTACGAGGTCCACGGTTTCGGAGAACGGCACATTGCCATCATCATCACCATGAATAAATAACACGGGGGATGTCCAGGTCTCCACCCAGGCTACCGGCGAGGATTTCCAGATCACCTCGCGCGTGTAAGCTGCGTCGGGAGCCTGTTCTCCATCGAGAGGCGGATAATCTTCTTCATTGGTATGCACACCATGAATATCAACACCGGCTTTGAACAGATGCGAATCACGTCCCAATGCCAGCGCCACCAGATAACCACCATAGGAGCCGCCATAGGTACCAATGCGGTTGGCATCCACAAAGGTTTGTTGAGCCAGCCATTCGCCGGCAGCTTTTATATCGAGGTATTCCGAAGCTCCGTAACTACCCCAATTGGCCGGATACTGGAACTCATATCCATACCCGATGCCTAACCGATAATTTACGGAAAGCACCACAAAACCTCTGCCTGCCAGGTATTGATTCAGCGCATAGGTATTAGAGTAATAATCGCCATAATGCCATCCCAATACCATTTGTCGCTGCGGACCACCATGTATAAATACTACTGCAGGCTTTTTACCCTTTACCCCAACCGGTTCGAACAACTGCGCATACACCCATTTCCCGTCCGATGCTTTAAACCGAACCGGTTTGGGTATAACCATTTTATTCACCGGGAAATCACCGGGCAGTCGCGATGCGCCCACCAGCTTCACCGGCCCACCGGCGAATGGCATCACAGCCACCAGTCCGGGTCGTTGCGCCGTGGCACTGATAAATGCAATATGTTTTTGATCACCTGTAATTGCGGGAAAAGTCTCGATGCCCGCTCCTGGTGTCAGCAATTCCACCGAAGCACGATCCACCGGAATTTTTACGAGATGACGGCGATGCAGATCGGCGGTATCCGGACCGGTATTTGCCGCTGCCAGGATCCATTTCTTATCCGGACTCAGCCGGATATGCTCCAGCCCATAATCGCCTTTGGTCAGCAACAGTGGTTCGCCGCCATTTGCATCCATAGAATAGATATGCGGCCAGCCATCCATAAAGGACACGAAAATGATCCGGTTGCCCGCCGCCCAGTGCAGGTTTGGTCCGCCCTGCGTGCCAGGGAAAGAACCCCGCAGGGTTTTCGGTGCCGTCCAGATTTTCTTGGCCTCTCCGGAAGCCGGATCGGCCACCATGATCGACCAGGGCTGATGGCGCCGCACTGTTATGGAATCGGGCTTACCACCCAATGCATTGCGGCGGATATAAACAATCTTCTTCCCATCAGGCGACCAGCGGGGATAAACGTCTCGGGCCACAGCAGGCGCAATCCACTGAATCGGCTGAGTCGAATCGCGGTAGATTCCAATAAAGGAATGATCCCGACGATTACTCACAAACAGCAACTGCCTGCCGTCGGGCGACCAGCTGAACTGCGACACGCGCCCACGTACAAAAAAAGCACGTCGCGGTTTATAACGGCCATCTATAGCCGATTCCCACAACGCACCGTTCTTTAGATAACCTATTTTATCAGAAGAAGGCGAAATCACCGGCTCGGTTCCCTCATCAATCAGGATGGGATCACCCCCTGCGAAGGGAATGCTCATCACCTGTACAGCAGGCTGCACAGGTGATGAAGCAGGATTTCTTGGAATAGTTTCGTCAAATGCACCATTATCGCCACCGCGAACAAAGACCACCCATTTTCCGTCGGGTGATAGCTTCACACTGCTGATTTCCAACCCTTCGTCCTTATCAAAACGGGTGAGCTTGCGCAACTCAAATCCGGGACCCTCTGCCACATAAATATTTCTCGCACCCTTTTCATTCAGCGCAACGGCTATTCGCGATCCGCTGGCCGCAGCCGTCAGATCCGAAGGAAAGGGATAGGATGTAACAGACTCCAGACTGAGTTCCTGCGCTGTTGAACCCACATACAGTAAGGTCAACAGCGCAGCAATCAGGCCTTTTATTCTCATGCTCTTAATTTCTCATTGTGGCAATTACGGTTGATCAAAGGCCAATCTTTGATCCAATCCGCCATAATTCGGAACATTCGCACCGTTACGGCTGAATTCCACAGTAGGATAAGCCAGACGACGAATAAAGGTATTCAGCGAAGCACCGATCGGCAGCGTAAAATCCTTGTAGTTATAATCAAAGCGACGGGCATCCACCCAGGCTTCGGGATTCAGGAACATGGCCACATATTTTTCCTTGGCAATCAGCTCAAGGGTGATATCATCCTCACCCACGGCCACAACAGGATTGCTCAGGTAAGCATTCTTGGCTGCGGCAGCCACACCCATGCGATCCATATGTGCTTCAATTCCGGCCAGATAGGCTGCATAAGCACGCGTCTTGTTACCCGCGCGGAAAGCAGCTTCCGCCTCGATGAATTTCATCTCGCTATAGGTCACCAGCCAAAGGGGTGCATTGCCTTTTGAATAGAATCCGTCTACGGAGAGATAAGACTCCTCATCATCCGTACCGGTTCCGATACGTCCCGCACCACTCGGGGTACCACGGTAGTCGCCAAACTTGGTCAGGGTGGCAATCAGCGGCAGACGCGGATCTTCCACTCCGAAAGTGGTTCCGTCCAGCGCATCTACAAACTGCTCATTCAGCCAGCCGTCGAGCAGCAACACGGTGTTATTGTATGCCACCTGGTTCCAGGGACTACGACCACGGAATACAGTCATAGCCGCATCATCACTATTGGATGAATAAGCATTGCCCAGTTGAGTCAAAACTGCATTCGGATCATAGGAAGCCTTACGTGTCAGCTGATTCATGAAACGGGCTTTCAGCGCCTGGGCGGTTTTGATCCAGGCATCCACTTCACCCTGGTGAATCACATCCCCGGCAGGATCCAACAGCAAACTGGGATTGGCTTTCTGCAGCTCGGTAATGCCCTCGTTCAGCAGATTGATAGTCGTTGTATGCAGCTGAGCCTGATCATCAAATTTGGGTGTCAGCAGTTCGCCGCCCTTCAATGCCTCGCTGAAGGGAACATCACCAAATGCCGTGATCAGCATATTGAGGTTATAAGCCAGCATGATCTTACCCACACCAACATGGTGGTAAGCGCCGGTAGCTTCTGCCTTATCAAGCATCTGCTGGATATTCATCATGGTCGAATAGAAGGCAGTCCAGGTGGTGGAATAATCCACTTCATTATACACTTCCGTATCGCTACCCTTTGCGCTCGAGGCCTGATACTGCACGAAATACGACACTGAATAACCCATCCGGTACACATTGTAACCGGTGTTATAAGTGGTTTGTGCCAGCAATCCGTTCAGTGGAGGATCGGTTACCAGGTTAGGGTTATCAAGCTTATCCAGGTACTTGCTACAACTGGTAAACCCTATTACTATGAAAGCGGATAATACTATATAATTGATGAGTTTCATTGTTACCTGTTTTAGAAATTAAGATTGAGTGAAACAAGATAACTGCGGGTTGCCGGATAAGTGAACCCAGAGAAACCGTCGGCCACGCTGCCTGAGCTGGTCGAACTGGATTCAGGATCAAATCCGCTCCATTTGGTATGGATCCACAGGTTATTGCCTGAGAAGGTAACACTGGCCCCATTCAGGAATTTGGTTTTCGACACAATGTTTGAGGGGATGGTATAACCCAGGCTCAAGGTACGCAGTCTGATCCAGGAAGCATCCTCGATAAACTGTTCAGATGCACCTCTGTACACATCACGATAATAACCGTTACCATAGTTAACACCATCCGGACCAACACCCTGACCTAACCAAACAGGCTTGGTATTGGGAGTACCGTCTGCCAATACACCTTTAAACACTTTGATATCATCACGATTCTCGGATTCCTTGCTGGTAAGGAAGGCAGCCAGGAAGTTCGCCAACTGGTTATATCGATATACACCCTGCTGTGTATCAAACAGGAAGGAAAGACTCAGATTCCTATACCGCAGTGTACTACCCAAACTTCCGATCCACTTCGGCTGTGAGTTGGCGATATACTGCTGCTTGGAAGCAGGGTTCAGAACAGGGAATCCATTTGCTCCAATCACAATCGGCAGATCTTTCTCCAGTCTGGTGGGATCCTCGGGCTTGTTACCATAATAACGCTGATAAGTACGTCCGAACAGAGCACCCACGGGGAAACCGGGAATATACTTCTGGGTTACGTTTGAACTCAGATAACCAAACTGGCTGGCCACCGCAATCTCAGTCAGATCAGGATAGATCGACAACACCGTGTTTTTGTTCGAAGTGAAGTTCGCACGAACATCCCAGGTGAAATCGCGACTCTGAACCGGAGTACCAGACAAGCTGATCTCCACGCCACGGTTGCGGATGCTACCAGAGTTCAGGTAAATCTGATCATAACCACTGGTCACCGGCACTTTTACGGGGATGATCAGGTCCTTACTGGTGTTGTTATAATAAGTGAAGTCGAGCCCCAGACGGTTGTTCAGGAACTTCAGCTCCAGACCACCTTCGTAGGAAGTGGTGAACTCCGGACGCAGATTCGGATCCCCACTCTGGGTAGACAACAGGAAGGGAATCACGTTATTGTTAAGCGGAGTACCCAGTTCATAACCGGAACTGGTAGCATAGGGAACCGCATCCTTACCAATTTTCGCAACGGAAGTACGCAGTTTACCAAAGCTCAGCCAATCAGGCATTTCGAAATTCTCGGTGAAAATCCAGCTCAAACTTGCTGACGGATAACTAAAGGAACGATTGTCCTTAGACAGAGTCGAAGTAAAGTCGTTCCGATAAGTCAGGGTCATGTAGAGATAGTTCTTCCAGCTCAGCGTCCAGTCGGCAAACACACCAATGATCCGGTATTCTCTCAGACTGTTTCGGCCAATAACCCGCTTCGCGTTATTCAGGTTGTAGAATGTCGGCACCACCAGGGTATCGCCCTGTGTATAAACAGTGGCGCGTTTGGTAGAATACATATCATGACCAATTTTCAAGGAAGATGTCAGGTTCTTACCGATATCATTCTTGAAATTCAGCATCAGCGTGGAGTTCAGCACGGTGCTTCTGGCGCTGTACTCGGAAATGGTACCAAATCCAAAATCACTGGCCGGATAAATTTCGTCGGGCAATCCCAGCGGACCAGGTGTTTTGGAGGTACGTCCGTCGTTGTACAGGTCAGCACCAAAACGATAGTTAACATCCAGCCATTTAAACGGTGAATAGGTTATGTGTGAATTGGTGATGATACGATCCACATTATCGCGGTAATCCACCCCTCTCAACACATATATCGGGTTATCGTTACCGGAGCCCACAATGGTTTTCTGAGTTCCGTTCGGGTTGATATAATCCCAGATATCCCAACGCGGAGAAAAATAGGTGAGGTTTTCGTTATAGCGATCGGCATTTCCGCGGCGACCGCCCGATTTCACATAGTTCAGGCTGCTTCCCATCTTCACCTTATTGGAAAGACGGAACTCACCACCCACTTTAATGGAGTAGTTCTTATAATCAGTGAAAGGCATGATACCCTCCTGATTGAACTGTGAGAAGGTACCGGTGAAGATAGCCCTTTCAGATCCACCCGAGATATTCAGCGAGTTTCTGAAAGAATTACCGGTTTTATAACCATGCTTGAAATTGTTGAAGATTTTGTCAGGGTGCGTGGGATCAATCGCTTTTGCTTCTTCAATAGTGGGACCGGTTGTGGGCCAGAAGCTGCTCGGATCATAGGCACCCATCCAGCCCTGTGTGTAACGGGTCTGGGTTTCAGGATACAAGTTTATTTCATCAATGCCCGCGGTGGATGTAACGCTTCCGCGCAGTCTTCCCGCTTTTCCTGATTTTGTTGTAATGATGATGGCACCGGTAGAAGCGCGCAGACCATAAAGCGCCGTAGCCGCGCCACCTTTCAGGATATTGATAGACTCAATATCATCGGGGTTGATATCGGCCGCACGGTTACTGATTCCGTACAGTTCACTTCCGTCGCCCACATCGGTGGTATTATCGACGGGAATACCATCTATAATGAACAAGGGCTGG